>NZ_SJPF01000001.1:1518081-1769121 GCF_007859755.1 Blastopirellula retiformator
ACCTCGGCTTCCGCTTCTTACTCGCTCGGCAAAACGCCTTGCGGGCCGCCAGCGGAACGACGCCGTTTAATGGGCTGTTCATCGGTTTCAGCATGTTCATCATCGCGGCAGCGCTGATGCTGGTGACGCTATTGTTTCAGTTGGGCGTGGATCAACGGGCCAAACAGATCGGGCTGCAGTCGGCGCTTGGTCTGCGAATGAAGGCGATCCGAGCGATGTTATTGATCGAAGCGACGATCGTCGCCAGCTGTGGCGGTTTGGTCGGCGTCGTTTTAGGGATCGGCTATGCCTGGGTAATGCTCTACGGCTTGCGAACGTGGTGGGTGGCGGCGGTGGTGACGCCGTTTTTGCAACTTCATCTTGATAATCCGGCGACGTTGGCGATTGGCTTGGTCAGCGGCGTGATGACGTCGCTGGGAGCCATCCTGTGGGGGCTATGGAAACTGCGACAGGTTTCGCCGCGAGCGCTGCTTGCAGGGCAGACAACGTCGGCTCGTGATCTGCAACCAGGCGCGGGGCGATGGATGGTCTATGTCGGCGTCGCCTTGATCTTTGCTGCGGCTGGATTGGCGGGCCTGGCGACGACCCTGGCTGGCGAAGCTCAGGCCGGCGCCTTCTTTGGCGCCGGCGCATCGATGTTGGCCGCGCTGATGTTGCTCCAGCGGCGGTATTTACTGTGGCGGGCGGCCGAGCGATCGGCTGGCAATGGCTTTGGCCTGTCGGAACTTGCACTGAGTAACGCCGCCCGCAATCCAGGACGCAGTACGCTAACGATTGGGCTGGTTGGCGCAGCGTCGTTTTTGATTGTGGCGATCAGTAGCTTTCGCTTGGCGCCGACCGATAAAGGCGCCGGCGGCATGGACTTGATCGCTGAGAGTTCGCAGCCGGTGTTTCATGACTTGAATACGGCGGATGGGCGTTATGATCAAGGTTTTCGCGAAAGCGACGAACCGCTGCTGGCGAAGTCGACGATTCTCGCCCTGCGGGTGCAGCCCGGCGATGACGCCAGTTGCTTGAATCTGTATCAGTCCAACAGCCCGCGGGTGCTAGGAGCGACTCCGCAGTTTGTCGAGCGTTACTCGCAGGAAGGCGTCACCTCGTTCGACTGGGCCGGTTCGGCGGCGGAGACGCCGGAGCAAAAGGCGAATCCCTGGCTGACGCTCGAGAAGGAAGCGGACGGCGATCTCTTGCCGATTCCGTGCGTGATCGACAAGAACACGGCGATGTATGCGCTGCACTTGTACGGCGGCGTGGGCGAGGTTTTCGAGACAACCGATCCGGACGGTCGCGTCACGAAGTACCAAGTCGCGGGGCTACTCGCCAACAGCATCTTGCAAGGGAGCCTGATTGTCAGCGAAGCGAATCTACTCGCACGCTTTCCCGATACGAGCGGGTACCGCATGTTCCTGGTCGAGACGCCATCGGGCGAGACCGAAGACGTGGCGTCGATTTTCGAAGATCGTCTGAGTGAGGAAGGATTCGATACCACCGATGCGAAGGCCCGATTGGTCGATCTATTGGCGGTGCAGAATACTTATCTGTCGACGTTTCAGAGCCTGGGAGCGCTCGGCCTGTTGCTCGGCACGTTCGGTCTGGCGACGGTTCAAGCGCGCAGCGTGATTGAGCGTCGCGGCGAACTGGCGCTGCTGCAGGCGGCCGGCTTCCGTCGCAATCGTCTTGTGGCGTTGGTGCTGATGGAAAACGGGGTGCTGCTGATCGCGGGCCTGGGGACAGGCATTGCAGCCGCATTGGTGGCGGTTCTGCCTCACATGCTGTTCGGCGCTGCCGGCGTTCCATGGCTGACGCTGGCGACGATGCTCGGGATCATCTTCGTCGTCGGTTTGATCGCCGGACTCTGGACCGCACGGGCTTCGCTACGTACGCCGCTGATACCGGCGCTTCGCGGCGAGTAGCCTATCGCAGGTAGGTTGGGTGCAGCGGAGCGAAACCCAACAATGCGTTCTCCAAGCCAAGGTGGGTTGCGCAAGCGAGTATCGTCTTACGAGCGAAAACGCCTGCCACGCGCTTGCTCCACCCACCCTACGTAAGACGGTGAAGACATGCTCTTCTCGCGAAGACGCGATAAGAGTATGGCGCCATGTCAGCAGACTTGCAGTTACCGAACCTTGCACTTGAAGCGGATGACGCCGCCTTGGCCGATGTCGAGCGATTCTTTGATTTCCCAGCGGAGCAGCAGCGAGTCTTTCTCGTTCGGCAGCGTCAGGAAATCGGCGTCGACGCTGCACTGGGCCGTGTCCGGAACCAGTTCCAAGCGGGGCGATAGGTTGTCGAGGATCGTCACGTTGCCGACGCGCTGATCCCCCAGGTTGTCGAACCGCAGCGTGAAGTCGACGATGTCGCCCGGCTGAGCGTCCGCCTTCGAGGCGAGTTTGACGATGCGGATGCAAGGCTTGCCGTCGAGATCGAACAGCACCGCCTCTTGGGCGCCTTTCTCCGAGTCGAGTTCGTGCGCTTTGCGGCCTTCGATCACGACCTGCACGGCCTGGTTTTCGGTCCACGCGATCGCGTTCTGAATGCTGGTCGCCAGCATCAGCTTCTCGGTCGCGTCGAAGATGCCCGCCTTGATGATGTTAAAGTCTTCAAAGGCCTGGAACTCGCGGACGAACTCAACCAAGACCTGGCGATTGGCGAGTTCGACGCCTATCGTCCGATCGAGGAACGTTTGGGCGTTCTTCGGTCCCAGGTTGGCGACCGGTTGCAGGGGCTGATTGACGTTGGTCGGAATGCCGTTGTTCAGCTGACCTTGCAGACCCAGGTTCGCATTATTGGCGTAAGGGCCTTGATTGGTCAGTTCGGCGTTGATGCCGTAGATCTTGCGAACCGCGGCGAATCGCGGGGCATAGATGCAAACCTTGTTGCTAGGAGCAACTTCGCGGCAGCCGGCCAGCGTATCGTAATGAACGACGGTATCTTCGATGTCGAGTCCGCGAACGCTGAAGTCGTCGCCGATCTTCGTGTGCAGATGGCTGTCGCCACCGTCGCAGACCCATTCGTCGTATGAGTTGCACGGCATCGGCTGACCGGTCGCCATCATCGCCGGATCACAGCCATAGGGGCCGCAGCCGCCAGGTCCACAATTGCCAGGACCGCATGCGCCGCCAAAGCCAGGTCGGCAGAGGCCGGTGCGGCAAGGAAGCGAAGCGACCTGTTGCGGCACGGGCTCGGTATGTTGGTAATAGGATTGCGGCGGCGGCATGTCGATCGGCTGCTCGCCCGAGGTGAGCTGCACCGCATAGGGATTGTCGACAGGCGGCTGACCTTGCGGCGGCGCAACATCCTGCGGCCGAGCGGCCGCATATTGCGGCGCGGCCGGCTGCATCTCCGGCGCCGGCGCTTCGCCGGGATGGGCCACAGCGGGTTGTCCTTCGTTGAAGCTGACGCCCGACATCGGCTTGGTTGGGCCGTAGACGGTCTTGACGTCGGTGATTTTGCAAGCCGGCAGGGTCAAAAGACCGAGCGCCGCGCCCAGCAAAGCGAGTTGTCGCAAGTTCCGATGTTTCATGACGGCAATTCGGCGAAGGTGTTATCGAGTTTGGACGTTACCAGGGGGAGCGTAGTTGGGACGCTCGGCGACGTTCGGCGGCAGATAGGCGGTCGGCGGCACAAACGGCATGATCGGTTGTCGGGTCGCTTCCCGATTGACCGGCGGCTCGATGTACATCGGCGGCTCGCCTTGCACGGGCGCCATGTCGGGGCCAAGGGCGGCGCGGTCGTAAACCATGATCGGCGGCGAACGGTAGTCGAACTCGCCCATCCGTTCGTGGTCGGTAATCGTGCGCGAACCCATCCGCAGAATCGCGATCGGGCGTCCCAGTTCGTCGGCGATTTGAATCGGATCGCCGCCGGGGGGAACCTCGAAGAACGGTTGAAAGCTTTTGTCCTGGGCTTCGGGAATCGCGTCCATTGGCGGTTCGACGTAGATCACCCGCACGACCATCTTCCCTTCCGATGCGTACCGAATTTCTTCGGCCGTGATATGAATCGGCACGGGGAACTTCAGCTCTTTTCCCGGCGGGGGGCAAAGGCGATCGACCAGTTCGATGGTCGGATAAAGCTCGACGCCGGGGTTGAGCGGGATGTTGCTCAGCCGCATCCGATAGACCTGGCCAATCAGGCAGCCAGCCAGCGCGGGTGAGGGAACGTCGGGACCGAACGCCCCGTTGTTGATGAACGAGACTTGCGTACCAGCGGGAGGAACGATCTCGACCGGCTGGAAATAGCCGACGACCGGCCGCTTTTTGAGCAGCGCCAACTGACCCATGGCGCCGGGCGGTAGGCCTTCGTGATACAGATAGTGCGGATCGGCCGGAAGCGGCTCTTGCGCGACGACGATTCGCCCGCCGACCGACAGCGCGGTCAGCGTCGCCAAGGTCAAAGTCAGGAAGCGGCGTAATGAGCTATTCATGCAAGATCCATCTCGCTGCAGGCTGCGCCAATTGTCAGGCGAACGTCCTTGTCCGCCGCAACTCCCCCGTCATGGGAAAAGGCACGGTCGCGCTTTGCAGCCGCCGACCGTGCCGTAGGTTTCACGTTTGGCCTAAGGCCGTAGCAGTCAGCTTACTGCGGAGGGCAGTAGGCGCCGCCATCGGGGCTCGGCATGTACTCGCGACGATCGGCGTGCGGTTGGCCGAACAGCGGAGCGTGTTGAACGTTCTCTTCAACAATCCAAGCCTTGTTCGGCGGGGTCGGATAGCTCAGACCCGGCTTCTGCTTGACGTGGATGTTGATCTTGTCGGTCGGACCTGGGATGTGCTGATACGTGTGATTTCGCATCACGTGTTTCTGCAGACCGGCCGGACCGCCGAGCGGAATGTGAGCCGGACCAGGCAGCCCGATCGGCGTGCCGACGTACGGCATGCCATAGCTAGGCGTGGTGACGCCGGCGACGTGCGGAGTCGAATAAGGAGGACCTCCCGGCAGGCCAGGATAGCCCATCGGACCGGGCATTCCGCCCATACCAGCCATGGCGGCCGGATTAAAGCCAGGACCGCCAGCTTGCATGGCGTCTTCCGGCATTTCCAGGTCTTTGTTACCCAAGCGAACGATCGCCATGATGGTACCGCGGCAATCGGCTTCGCGGATCGGATCGACGCCCGGATCCAGGCGAGTCGAGACGAGCGTTTCGACGTCGGCCAGGGCCAACTCTTGATAGTTCGGATCGGGCAGGTAGATCACCTTGGTCACGAAGTTGCCGCTACGAACCTGAGCGAAATCTTCTTCGGTGAACTGCACCGGAATCGCGTTGTGAGCGAGGAAGGCGTCAGTTCGCGGCGTGGCCGGTCCGACTTCGATGGTCGGGTATAGCTCGGCGCCCGGGTTGCCCGGAATGTTGGTGAGCTTCAGGCGATAGATGCCGCCTTGGGGAAAGTTGACCGGGAACGGCACGACGCGCGGGGTCGAGTCGTAGTAGCCGATGCCGCCTACGTCCCACTGAACCTGCATACCGTCGGGCTTGACGAACAGCAGCTGGCTGGTCGACATGGCGCCAGGAGCGCCGATGCCCATGTTCGGATCCATCGGCATCATGGCCGACACGGGTTGGATGGGCGGCGGAGTCAGGACGCCGGGGCCCGGTCCGTCAACGCCCGGTCCGGGGTGACGAAGCTGTTGCGCCGGCGGCAGATTGTGCGGCGTATGCATGGCTTGACAGCCGATCGTCGCGGCAGTCAGCGACAGCACGGTCCACTTCCAGAAAGTCTGTCTCATGGTTTTCCCCCTCACTTGGCTCTTGCCGCCGATTCGAAACCGACATGGGTCAGTACAAGAGCAGAAGCGATTCGCTATCGTTCGGTTTGTTTCACTCAGTTGATTTGCCAAACGTCGCCGGCGGCAGTCGCCGATTGACGTGGACCCGTTTGTGCCACAGAGCGTAAAATCTCCGCTCGACCCAGCGAGCGGTTCTTGCACGAAAAATCCGCGCAAGGAAGACTCCGTGGCATTATTGTTCGGCCTAGAACGACGCGAATCTTTGGGAAAACCGACAAAACCTTGATATGAGCGATAATCGGCGTAACTTGACACTGCTGACAGCTGGCGTTTTGCTAGCGGTTTTGACCGCCGTTTGCGCGTTCGACTTCTCGTCACTGCCCTATTTCGACGGCCCATCGAAGGCCCAAGCGGCCGAAGTTGCTAGCAGCGACGAAGACGCGACAAACGCTGCCGACGCCGAGCGACTACTGGAAGATGCGCGGCGGCGAATGCTCGCATATTCGTCGATTGAAGCCCGCATTGAGTACGCCACCAAGTCTCCGCCGGCCGCCGGCGATGGACGCTACTGGGAGCGCGGAGCGCTGAAACGGCGGTTCGAACTGAAGATGCGCGGTATGGAGAACGCAACTCTCCTGCAGATCAACGATGGCAAGATGCTGTGGACTCGCTGCACGACGCCCCGGGATGCGATGACCGCCGAACAGCCCAACGCAACGCCGCCGCATAGCCCGCAGCTGCATCTGGCCGAGCTCGGATTGCTGGGGCTGCTGACGCAGGTGCAGCAAGACTACGACGTGAATCTCGCCGGCAGTGGGCAGTTGGCGGGTGAGTCGGTCTTCGTGTTAAAGGGGGTCTTAAGTCAGGAGACGCTCACTCGATTGTCGCCCAAGCGGGGGGAAGAGATTCGCAGTGGCGCGTTCTCGGCATGGAGCGAATTGCCTGGCGATATTCCGGCGTCGATCGTTTTGGCGCTGGGAAGCGAAGATGCGGTTCCGCGTCGGATTCAGTTTCGCGCGATCGATGAAGGAGTGCGGCTCGCGGACTGGCCTCAGGCGGAATCGCAGGAAACGCTCACGATCGATCTCCGCGAACTGCAAATAAACCGGTCGATCCTGGCCGAAGTTTTCACGCATCCCTAATCGCCTCGACTTGGTATCGACGTGTGCGGTATCCGCTTGCCGTGCGTCGTCTGAAACAGGATGTCATCCGACCGAATAGACGGCGATGGTTGCCGCGGCTGAACAGTCGGAGTAGCCTTAGAGGAGTCGTCTTGCTTGAGTCGGCGGCTTCTTCTACTTTCTCTGGTTGGGAACCATTTATGATCGCTGCCGCCGAGCTAGGAGGCTTTTTCGCCGCGCATGCCATCTGGTGCGTCTCCGACGGCGATCTGCTGATTCCAATTCTCGCCTATGCGACTCCCGATGGAGAGCGGCAGATGGAGCGATTGTCGCACGACGATACGGAAGTCGCCGTCGAAGCCGGGGTCAAACGGCTGGAAACGAATGAGATGCAAGCGGATGACGGCGTGCTGATTTTTGATGGCTGCGTGACGATCGAAGAAACGTCGCGCGATGCGATTATCCTGGAGCACCGGGCCTATCTCTGGCCCGAATCGAAGATGGTCGTCGCCGTCCCCTATACGCCAATCGAAAGTGGCCAATTTAAAGTGCGGCGGCCGATCTTGCTCGCCTACGAAAACTGCGAAGATTGCGACGCCGACCTGGCGATGCGGTCCTTTTTTCACGGCATTGCCGAGCATGAGAAAGGCGCCGAAGTCTGGAAGAATTCGTTCGAGGAAGAAGAGTGAGATCGGCGAAAGTGCGTGTCTCGCTTCATATTGTGCGTTAGAATGCCAGCGACCTCCAAGATTCTCGTCCCGCCGACGAATACCTTGCGCCCTGTTGCCGTTTCTCCTTCTAGCCCCTGGACTTTGTCGTGCGCCTGGCTCGAATGATCGCCATTTTGCTGTTGCTCTTCGGCCTCGTACTGATTCCGGCGGTCGACGCGTGGGGACGTGCTGGCAGCGGCGGTTCGTTCAGTGGCGGTAGTTCCTACTCTGGCGGCGGCTTTTCGGGAGGGGGATATTCTTCCTATTCCGGCGGCAGACATGGCGACGGAGCGGCTCTTGCTGCATTGATTAACTTCCTGTTTCGCCATCCGACGATCGGCGTGCCGACGGTGGTCATCGGAGCGCTCCTCTTCTTTTGGTACATGACCAAAGCGAGCGAACATCAGCAGCGGCGCTATATTCACCGCGCGTTCGATAAGCTGGACGACGATCATATTAACGCTTGCCTGGCGGCGCTTCAGCAGAGCGATCCGTCGTTCGACATGCAGAAGTTCAAACAGCGGGCCGAGAACGCCTTCCGTAAGATTCAGGACGCCTGGTGCGAGCAAGACTTGACGCCGATCCACGCGTTCGTTTCGGATGGCGTCTACGAACGCTTTTCGCTGCAAATCGAAGAGCAGCACGAGCATGGTTATCGCAACGTGGTCGAAGATGTCCGGATCTTGAGTATCTCGCCGATCGAAATCGTCGCCAGTCGCAACGATCAAAATGCGTTCGAGGTTATCTCGCTGCGGGTGTCGGCCCGCGCGAAAGACTATCGCGTCGATCGCGCCACCGGCAAGATGATCCCCGGCTCAAAGAACAATGAATCGTTTACCGAAGTCTGGACGTTCCTCCGCCGCCGCGGCGCCAAAACGCAGCCAGACAAGGCGGGCCTGATTGAAGGGAGCTGCCCCAACTGCGGACAATCAATCCGCATCAATCAGTGGGACAAGTGTGGCTCGTGCGGAAGTCTCTTGCGCAGCGGCGAACATGACTGGGTGCTCAGCGAGATCACGCAAAGCGCCGTCTGGAAGCCAAGTAGTGGATCGACGCTCAACAGTGCAACCCGCTATTGGATTTCGCACGACCCCGGCTTCAACACGCATCATCTGGAAGATCGCGCCAGCGTGATCTTTACCCGCAAGGTGACCGCCGACCGCCATGGCGACATGCGACCGCTGATCAAAGTCTCGCACGACATGTTCAGCGACACGCATCGCGGGACGTATGAGGCCCGCGAACGAGCGTTCTATACCGATTGCGGCGTCGGTTCGGTCGACGTGATCGGCGTGACGACCGACGAGCACTTTGACCGCGCGCTGATCGACGTCCGCTGGTCAGGGCGGCGCAATCAGCAGAAAGGAGAGAGCGTTAACAAGTCGAGCAATCCCAGCACGCTGCGGACGCTGATGGTGCTGGGGCGCAAACATGGCGTACAGACCAAGGTCGAGAAAAGCGTCTCGTCGCTGCAATGCCCCGGTTGCGGCGCCCCTGAGTCGGACGCCGCTTCTAACAGCTGCGAGTTTTGCCACATGGTGCTTAACGATGGCGCCAGCGACTGGGTGTTGTTTGACTGGCTGCCGTATAGCTCGAACGAAGCCCGCGACCTGCGGAAACGGGCCAACGAGGGAATCGAAACGGTCGTTTCGTCCATACCGCTCGATCGTCGCTATGATGAAAATGACCAGCCGATCGCCATGCAGCCGTCGGCGGTCATCGTCAGTCAGGTCGTGGGAAACATCTCAGGAAGCGATCTCGACAAAGCCAAGATCAACGGGCGGAGCCTACGCGAGTTTGCCAAAATCGACGATGTTGACCTGATCGCATGGGTCGTTCAGGTTGCGGCGGCGGACGGGAAGCTCGATCCGAAAGAGCAGAAGCTGCTCAAAGAGGTCGCCAAGATGCATGGCGTACCGCTCAATCGCGTTCAAGGAATGCTCACCGACGCCGCAAAAGGTCAGCTGGAATCGCCCGATCCCGATCATCACGGCTCCGGCGTACAGTGGTTAACGCGAATGATCGACATGGCGCTGATCGACGGCCATCTTGATCGGCGAGAGCAGAAGGTGATTGCCGCCACCGGCAAGCGAATCGGCCTGTCCGACTACGACGTCGCCCGACTGCTGGCGAAGCGAAAGTCGGAACTCTACCGTCAGGCGCAAGCCGAGCTGAAAGAGCGGAAGAAGGAACTGGCGCGGCAAAAAATTCGCAACGGTTATCAGGCGGAAGGATAACAACGTGCAAGTCGTCATGAATGCAATTAGGCGCCGAAGAACGCTCATACTTGCGGCCCTGATTTCTACGTCGCTTTGCCTGGTATGGGTTTGTTGGGGCGTTTCCTTTTTCGCGGATGGATCGCAAGATCTTCAAGTGGGGCCGGTACGCAGTGACATTGGCGGACTCAGAAAACTCTGTACGCTTCCGCCGAACATTAAAGCGTGCAAGTGGCAAGTTCACTCGCGTATGGATGGGGCCGGGTTCGGCGATTGGGGGCTTTACGCCGCTGTGGAACTTGATGATCCCGATGTATTTGATTGGGGTGAAGAGCTCGGCGAAGCGAAGGTCGGTGAGTTGCCAACCTGGATGCTCGACTTCGCGGGAGAGAGGCGGAGCAATGCCGAATCAAAGGACTCCGCCACGATTCCAGGCGTCATGTATGGACCAGCCGCCGCTGCGAAATCGCCGCTGTTGAATGGCAGACTAATCAAGACGCCGCAAAAGCGTTTGCTGCTGATCTTGTGGACGACGTAGCGGCCTTGGGGCGTTACGTCTTCTTCCCCATTCCCTTGGTCAGCGCCATGAACGCCGACTCGAGGTTGATTTCCTCTTCGCGGAAGAGGGTGATCTTGTGACCCGCCTGGATCAGCCAGGTTGGCAGATCGCTGTAGTCCTCGATTCCTTCCTTGAGCGTGACCACCAGGAACGTCGGACGCGGCTCGATGCTTTCGATCATCTCCGATCCTTCCAGCACCTTGGCCGCCGCTTCTTGATCGCCGGCGACGCCAACGTGCAGGACCGTCTTCTGGCGGACTTGCTTCATCACCTCGTCGACCGACGCGTTGACCGACATCACGCCGCGATCGATGATGCCGATCTTGTTACAGACGTCGGCCAGTTCGGGCAGAATGTGGCTGGAGACGATGATCGTTTTCCCCATGTCGCGAAGCCGCTTCAGCAAGTTGCGCATCTCGATACGAGCCCGGGGATCGAGACCGCTCGCCGGTTCGTCCAACAGCAGCACTTGCGGATCATGCAGCAGCACGCGGGCCAGGCCGAGACGCTGCGTTTGACCGCGAGAGAGCGTATTGGCGAAGGCGTCTCGCTTGAAGTCAAGATCGACCAGGTTGAGCATTTCGTCGCAGACTTCACGCCGCTTGGCGCCTTGGATACGGTAGGCGGCGGCGAAGAACTCCAGGTACTCGATCACCTTCATGTCGTCATACACGCCGAAGAAGTCAGGCATGTATCCGACCAGGCGGCGGATTTCTTTCGGGTTGGTGTAGATCGAATGGCCGCAGACGTACGCTTCGCCCCAGGTCGGATTGAGCAGCGTCGCGATGATCCGCATCGTGGTCGTCTTGCCGGCGCCGTTGGGGCCGATGAAGCCGAAGACGTCCCCTTGCTTCAGGTCGAGCTCGATCCCTTTGATGGCGAAGAAGTCACCGTATTTTTTCGTCAGGTCGTGGGTTTCGATCATGGGGCGCCTACAGGTGCGTTATTCCGGCTCTACCGGATAGATCAAGCGAACGTAAGTCCAGCGTTGGGTTTCCGGCTCTAGCGAAGTCTCGGTTCCCGCGCCGGTGATTCGCAACTCGGTTACCGGCTGCTTGGCCTTGCCGACCAGCACGGCGCGTTGTGTCTGCGAATGCTTCGAGAGGTCGATAAAGCCTTGGTAGCGTTGGATCAGGTTGGTGTAGCCGCGACCGCCGGCCGATTCGTGAAACAGCGTCACTTCCATGATGCGGTCGATGTCGGTGTTCTCGCGGTCCCACAGTTCCGAAACGTCGCGGGCATCGGCGACGCGGGTCTTGCGAAGGACTTTGTCCGAGTTCTTGCCTGCCTTGCCGGACAGCGACAGGATGCCGCCAGCGGGTAACTTCGAGAAGCTCCATGCCCACCGGCCGTAGAAAACGTAGACGTCTTCCAGGTCGAGGTCGGTTGGATTGCGGATTACGCCGTCGAGCAGTTGATTGTTGATTTCGGTCAGCGGTTTGGGGGCGTCCCCTTCGAGTTCGGCCCAACCGCGACCGAACAAGCTGCGCGACGACCAGATTTGGATCGGCAGTTCTTTCAGCTGAACCGAATCATCCGCTTCCGCCAAGTAATAGGGGTTTTGCACCGTGGCGAGCGATTGACGCGAATCCATGCCGCCCAGCGATTTGCCCGGTAGCCCTTGCCAGGCCAGGATCTGCTTCCAGTCGCTGGCTCCGGATGGGGCGGTGTTGTTGAGTTGAATGTCGAGTCGCTGCGTTCGCGGGCTGTAAATATGGGCCCACGTGGTCGAGCGAGCGACGCGACTGCTGAGATCGCAGTCGAGCACATCGACTTGGTTCATCCGCAGCGTGGTCCCTTTCGCCCAGTAAGCGACGCCCCACGAGACGCCGCAGGCCAATACCACAAACAGCGGGAACGTTACCCAGGTCCATTCCATCCGCGGCAGGTACTTCTTCAGCAAGAAGTAGTCGCCCGGTCCGATCAATGCCAGATATCCGACGATGATCGCCCCGATCAACAGGAACGAGATCAGGCGCACGTCTTGAAATTGATCGAGCGCAACTCGCAACTGGCCCGAGAGATCCTCGTAGCCGACATGCGCGGCGCTTTGGCCGGCCAGCGAAACGACGCCAACCTCTTGTTGCTGCGACTCGCCGATCAGCAGCTTGTCCAGCAGCCCGCGACGGCCGTCCCAGCCAAGGATCGGCTTGGTGTTGAGATCAAACGCCACAAACTCGATCAGGCCAAAACCATGGGCGGTGACCGAGATCAGCGGCGCTTGACTGCCGGAAGCTCGCTGGACCAGAGCGATGCCGGAGGAGTCGGCGACGGCGGCGACTTCCAGCGGCGGCGCGTCGGGACGATCGAGACGAGTCGCCTTGCCGGCGAATTTTTCGAGATCGCCCGTTTCTCGTTCTTCTTCCCAACCCACAAACTTGCCAGGCAGTAGCGAAGCGAGCGGCGCTTCGGGCGTGTACAGTTGCTGCGAATCGGCGCCAACCGCCAGAAAGATCTGGCCGCCTAGTTTGATCCACCAGTCGATCGCCTGTAGCTTGTCGGTGGTCAGTTTCTTCCAGGCGTCCGCCTGACCGCCGACGATCAGCAGTCGATCGGCGCCTTCCAGCATGCGCCAGTCGCCGGGAATCTGGTCTGGCGTGATCGTCGCCAACTGCGAGGCCTCGTTGGGCTGGATGCGCTGCTGACGCAAGACGTCTTCGATGCCAGTCAACTCGCCCGCTAGTAGCCACAGTTGTTGGCTGGCGAGGACTGGTTGCCCCAGTTCGGCGACGTTGGCGTTCCAGACCGATCGCTCAGCGCCGCTGTCGGTTTCGCTTTCCAGGATGACGTCGATGCGGCTGTTGGTGCGGCCGACTTTGACTGGCAAGACGAAGGTTTGCGTTTGGCCCGGTTCGACCTGGGCGGGTTCGCTTTCCGTCCAGCGATGTTCGACCGGGACGCCGTCGGAGTCGAACGACGCGACGTGGATCTTGGCGCTGAGCGGTTTTTCACCGGCGGTCAGCGAAACGCGAATCGGCGACCAGACGCCGACTTTGAATCGACCCCCGAAGCCAAGGCTCGCTTCGATCTTGGCGACGTCATGCCGCTGCTGCGTCCAATCGCCGGCCGATGCAGAGGCCGCCGAGAGGAGGACGAGAACGAACGTGCTGAGAAAAGTGCGACTGAGCGGCAACATCAATGTCGAGCAGGTTTCGCAAAAAGGGGGGCGCCCCAAGGGAAACGCCGGATCAGGGGAAGCTATTTAGCATAGTCGGACTGTCGCTTCACCGCGAGTTGACGCTGGGCGCCCGATGGGCAACTTCGCGGGAAGTTAATGCCGAAAAAAGGGATTTTACGGCTTTTCGGCGTCGTCACAGACGCACAGGAATTGGCCGCAGCCGGGGCAGCCGCTCCCATACTTTTGGTTGACCGCTTCGGCCAGGTTGACTCCGGCGACGTTGGCGATGGTGGTCAGCCAGGCCAGGACGTCGGCGAATTCGCCAACCCGCTCTTCGTGCGTCCCGCCACGCAGGGCGGAAGCGAGTTCTCCCACTTCCTCCATCAGCCACATGAAGGTCCCTTCGACCCCGCGGGTCTGGTCCTTCTCAAAATACATTTCGCGGATCAATTTCTGGAACTGGCCCAGGCTGACGTCGACCGGCGGCGAAGATTCTTGGTTCACGGTTTGATTTTCTCTAACAACTGTTGCGCCGCCGCGTTGGACGGTGCACGTTTCAAGACTGCTTCTACGATTTTCAGAGCCGCCGCTTCGTCACCGGCGGCGACCTGCGCCTCGGCGGCGGCGACGCCCCAATCTACTCGATCGGGGGAAAGGCGAAAAGCGACGGCCAACTCACGGGCGGCCGCAAGCTTGTCGCCGAACTCCTGTTGGGCGCGACCATTGATCTGGTGCGCCTGGGCGTCGGCGACGTCGATCTGATACGCTTCTTCCGACCAGCGAGCGGCGCCTTGCCAGTCTCCTTTGCCGGCCAGCAGGGTCGCCAGTTTCTTACGGATGGCGACGTCATGATGTTTTTGTGCGGCCAAGACAGGCAGCAATTTGATCAAAGCGTCGTCATTTTGCTGCAGCAGATGAACGCGGACGAGCGCCTCGGTCCACTCTTCGCTGGCCGGCTCGGCCTTGGCGCCGCGCTCGTAAAGTTCGATGGCGGCCGGGTAATCTTTCTGCTTCAGGCGAAGGCCGGCTAGCAGCGCCACGGGGCGACGATCGTAACGGTCGCCGGTCGCACGCTCCAGCAACTCCAGCGTCTCTTGCGCCTCGCCGATCGACAGGAAGAGCCTCGCCTTTACGTACAGCCCCAGCGGGTGTTCGGGATCGATTTCGAGGGCATGCTCGGCATACTTGCGAGCGCTGGTGTTCGACTTGCGCTGCAAATAGGCGTAGGCCGCCTCGGCTTGGACATCGGCATCCTTCGGCTGATCGCGGGCATCCCGAATCAACTGGGCGAAACTTTTTTCGGCCGTCGCGTCGATCTCGATGTCGCGAACCACCGTGACCAGGTAGTCGCGATAGCCTCGCTCAAAATCGGCCTGCTTCGTCTCAAAGGTTTGCTCCAAAATCTGATCGGTCGTCAGCGAGTTCGCGTACCCATCCAACATTTTGAGCAGGGCGTCTTCGCCAAACCGTTGTTTCAGATAAACGGCGTAGTGATACGCCTGGCAGTAGGCCATCGTCCAGTCATCGCCATCGCGGGGACGAATGAAGCCATAGTTGATCGTGTCCAGATCAAACAGGTCGTTTGCGGCGATCCGTTTGGCGAGCAGGCGTTTCCAATCGGGGGGCTGCACTTCGGTCTCGTAGGTGACCGCGATCGCCTCGGTGTACCAGTGAGGAATATTGAAGTCGGTCTGCTGCAAGTTGACGACATGGACGAACTCGTGACGCAGCACGTTGCCCCAGTTGTACTTTTGCGGCATCGCCGTCGGCGAAGCGAGGGCCAGCATTTTGCCGGCACAGGCGCCCACCGTGCCGATGTAAGGTAGGCCGACCATGCGAGCGCTGAACCAGCCATGTCCGCTGGTGTTCTTCGCTTTGTTAAAGAACTCGATCAGCGTCTTCTCGGCTGGTTCGTACCCGAGCGCCTCGCAGATGGGGGCGTAGACGTTCTCCTCTAAGTGCAGCGCCGCGTATTCGGCCAGCAGTTTGTCTTTCGGATCGTAGCGAATGACGAAGTGGTCGGTTTCGAGCGTTTCGTAGGTCGCCAGTACGTCGAGCACTTCCAGCGTGTTCTTTACCCGCACGTGAAACGGATCGGCCTCAAAAGCCTCTTCCAGCACTGCCCGGGCCTCCGGCTCTTCTCCCATTCGCATTAGCACCATGCCCAACTCGGCGTGGGGACGTACTAGTTGCGGCATCCGCTCGGTGGCGGCGCGAAAGAAACTGGCCGCATACGGATACTTCCGCAGCAGATCGCAACCTTCGCCGAGCGCCGCAAAAAACTCGCCGCAGTGGGGATTGGCGATCGATTGCGTTTCGATCAGTTCGCCGTAGCGGGTCGATCTTCCTTCGTCGGTCTCCAGCGCCGGACCATCGGCGGCCAGATAAGCTGCGGCGAGCAGGCCAGCGGTTGCCTGACGCTTGTTACTGATCTGGCGGGCCTTCTGCAGCACCTCAATCGCTTGCAGCGGGCGGAAATCGGCCAGGTAGGCTTTCGCCTTAGCTTCCATCGCTGGTACATAGTCGCTGCGGATCGCCAGCGCTTGATCGGCGGCGGCGATCGCTAGGTCGACGTTGTAGCTGGTCAGGTCCAACTGGGACTTGAGCGTGAAGAGCTCGGCCGAGGTCGGATTCAGCTCGAGCGCCTTGGTCCACTCGCTGCGAGCCGAGCCCATGTTGAACTTTTCGGCAAACAACTCCGAGATCGCGGTGCGGGCGGGCCAGTAGTTGGGCGAGCGCTCAAGGATGGTCGGAAAGAGGGTGTTGACGAGATAGCTGAACTGCTGACTGTTCTTCGTCCAGCGAGCGAACTCGGCGGCGCCCAACCCGGCGTAGTAAAGCTGATCGGGATCGTCCGAAACTTCGTGGGCGTTGAAGTCGTCAACGAACCATTCGTACGCGGCGCCAGCTTCTTCTAGCTCGCCCCGCTCACGATGCAACTGTGCGATGATCCAGCGAGCCAGCGGTTGGCGATCTTCGAGCGCGATCGCTTTCTTGCAACTTGCCTGGGCTTCGTCCCATTGCCCATGTTCAAACTGAATGCGGGCCAGTTCAGCGTAGAGCTTGCCAGTTGGCTTTTGCTCGATGGCGGCGGTAAGGGTCTTGGTAGCTGCTTCTGACTTGCCGATCGCGATTTGCGATTGGGCTTTGAGCAACTGCGCGGTGGCGTCGTTTTTCTCAATCTTGTCGAGGGCGGCGATCGCCTCGGCGTATTTGCCAGAGTAGTAAAGCGACTCGGGCGAGGTTGGCTCGGCGGCGGCGCCGACAGAGCAGAGCGTGAGCCAGGCGGCGCAGGCGACGATCGTAAGGTTCGGTTGGCTTGCGTGCGGCATCGGGCGATCGACAGAAGGATAGGAAAGGACTGTCAGGAAGCGCAGCCTCGGCGTAAAATGGTCGCGACTGACAGCTTACGATTTATTCTAGCCCCTGCGATCGCTGCGGCGAACCCTTTTTCATTTGGGCATGATTGATGGCAGAATTTGTGACCGTCGCCAAAGTTGGCGACATTCCCCCCGGTCAAGGTCAGGCGTTTAACGTCAGCGGCCGAATGGCGGCCGTTTTTCATAACGCGGACGGTACGTATCAGGCAATCGACGATTTTTGTCCGCATATGGGGGCTTCGCTCGCCGGCGGCTACGTCGAAGATGGCGTGGTGATGTGCCCCTGGCATGCGTGGGGATTTCAGCTGTGCGACGGCGCCTGGATCGATAATCCCAAGGTGAAAGTCGATTGTTTCGACGTTCGCGTCGAAGGGGACCAGATTCAGGTTCGCGTCAACGCGAAAGAAGAATAATCGGTCGTGACGCCGTTTTTTTGACCTCGACACTTCCCCGGAGCGACGATCATGTTCTATCCCTTGCTTTTGGCCCAGGCCGAAAATGGCGCTGAAAACCCGGCCGGCGAAAACGCCAATGCGATCGATGTAAGCCAACAGGCGTCCGATACGTTTGCCGATGTGCAAAACTGGGCGAACTCGGGGGTCGTCTTCCTGCAAGACCAAGGGCCGGAGTGGATTCTGCGAATCGTTACGGCGATCCTGATCTTCGCCATCGGCCGCTGGGTGGCGATCTGGGCCAGCGCTTTCTTGAAGCGATTGATGGAGCGAGGGAAAGTTGATCAGACGCTTGCTCTGTTTCTGTCGAACATCGCCTACGGGTTCTTTTTGACGCTGGTCATTGTGGCGACGCTCAATCGCTTGGGAATTGATACGACCAGCGTCGCCGCAGTCTTGGCGGCGGCCGGTTTGGCGGTCGGTCTGGCGCTGCAAAACTCACTCTCCAACTTTGCAGCCGGGGTGATGATCATTCTCTTCCGTCCGTTTGTGACGGGGGACTTCATTGAAGCGGGAGGAACGTCCGGCATCGTCGAGGCGGTGCAGATTTTTCACACGCAGCTGAAGACGCCTGATAACAAGATGATCATCGTCCCTAATGGCAACATCACTAGCGGCAACATCATCAACTACTCGCGCAACGCCACACGCCGCGTCGACCTGACGATTGGTTGCGGCTACGACGACGACCTGCGAGCGGTGAAACAGTTCTTGATCGAACTGCTGGAAAGCGATGAGCGGATCATGAAAGAGCCCGCGTCGGAAGTCCGCGTCTCGGCCCTGGCCGACAGCAGCGTCAACTTCATCGTCCGCGGCTGGGTCAAAAAGGAAGACTGGTGGGCAGTCTCGTGCGATTTGACCGAACAGATCAAGCTGGGCTTCGACGAACGGGGGTTCTCGATTCCGTACCCGCAAAGCGAGGTGCATGTGCGTCAGACCGCGGCTTCGTAAGCCGTTATGACCGCCATCCAGTGGATCGCCTGTCTTGATCCAAAAAATACGAGAACCTGACGGAGATTGACTGGGAAAACAACCTCTAGCAACGGACTGACGATGGTTGAACGAGATGCGGACGACGCTTCCGATTTGACGCTGACAGCGACGGCTGGTTGGCGAACATGGCAGATATTCGTCGGGCAGTGGGGCCTATCCACAATCATCATCCTGGCGTTCGCCTGGGCGGGATTTGCAGGAGAAAGGATTGACGCGTGGATGTGCAACGTGGGCGGCATGATGGGAAGTTACGAAGGCTTTGCTGACAACGATTTCGCAGTCGTCGAGATCTGGCAGCATGGCTGGCCGTTCGTCTTTCTTGAGCGCCATGTGGAATTCTATCCGTCAAATCCGTTCGCCGTGTGGCATGGTTTTCTCGCGTTTCGTTGGTTAGCGTTGGTCGGCGACTTGCTAATTCTGGGAGCGATCGTCGGTTTAGATGTCGCCATGCGATTGATGCAAGCGAAGGTTGCTGCGCCCAGGAAAAGCTTCTCCCTTTCGTTGCGGATGCTGTTTGTGTTGGTTTCGCTCGTTTGTCTAGCCGCCGGGAGTCTGGGGGCAAGCTACGCGCGATCACAGCGAGAGCGAGGAATCGGCGCAAGATTGGAGCAACTGGGGCATCATGTTGAATACGAATATGTTGGACCAATTTGGTTTTCGCGTTTTTTCGGACGTGATCTCGCTTGGTTGCCGCTGCAAGGGGTGAAGGAGTTTAGCGTTGGGGCAAACGCGACGACAGATTGGCCCGAGGAAACGCTACTTGCGGGGCTCGGCGATCTGGCCGAGCTGCGGTGCCTGAATCTTGGAAACTCCCCGACCGACGACGAGGGACTGAGGCGTCTCTTGGCGGGCCGCCGACAATGGAGCCTGCAGGAATTGCACTTCTACGAAACTCCCATTTCCGGCAGCGCATTTGAAAACTGCAAATCGCTTTCCCAGTTGCGCCATGCAAATGGATGGGGATCGAAACTGAATGACGAAGGGGTAGCTGCACTGGTGAAATTGCCGAATGTCGAGTGGATCAACGCCAAAGGAACGGACATTACGAATCAAGCTGTCGATAGCGCGCTGGAAGCCCCACGTTTGCAAGACTTCGATTTTGATGAAACGAACGTTGATCGAGCAAGTCTGCAGAGGTTGATCGACAAGGGGATCGGATGCAGATATTCTACGGACACCGCGTATTAAAGCTTGGCGAGAATTGGCTGCATGGACAAGGCTTCTCTCAATACGTCTTCTCCCGTTCGACGGCCAAAGCGATGGCTTTGGCTCTCGCGCGGCTTTAGGGCGTCGCTATTTCTATTGATCGCTTCGCCGCTTACCTGGATTTGCTTCGCTGGTGATATGGTGAGTCAGAGTGGGTTAGTCCATTACTCAAGCGTGTCGGTGGAATATGATCAGGATTGGGAGCATGGTTGGCCCTTCGTGTTCCTGGAACGCGACTACATTGGGACTGGTTCGTCTCCCTTGGCCTTTGATGATGGTAATCCAACTTTCAGCTGGATGTGGTTGATTGTTGACCTATTGATCTACGTTGCGATTTTGAGTTTGCTGCTGTGGCTATGCCGCGGGAAGCGAACCGGCTTGTCCTTCTCGCTAAGAACGACGCTGGTCGGAGCAACGCTGTTATGTCTGTTGCTGGCGAACGTGAGTAACTGTTACTTATTGTCGCAACGCGAAACGGAAATCAGACATCAATTGGAATCGGCAGGGCAGATCGTCGTTCCGAATTACATTGGCCCGCGATGGTTTTCGCGACTCGGGTTGAATGAGTTTACTCCGCTTAAAATGGAGGGGATCGAGTTTGTTTGGATTCGCTTAGATAAGCTTAGCGAGGAGCAACGCCCCGCGATCTATTCTCAGCTCGCCGAACTATCGCAAATTCCGCTGCTTAATTTTGGCGGCAACTCACTTACCGATGAGGAAGTCGGCAGGTTGTTGGCGGCGCGAAAACGCTGGCCAATTCGTAAGCTATGGATTGGTGGGCCAAATTTCCGCGGACATTCACTGGAAAATGTCCGGTCGCTTTCGTCCTTGGTGATGATCCGCATCGGCTCCCCGAGCTTTGACGACAAGGGATTCGACGCTATTTCCCGGTGGTCATCGCTGGAGTCGGTCAACGTTCCAAACTCCTCGGTAACGGCCGAATCGGTTCAGATGGCAGCGAAGATGCCGAACCTGCAATACGTTAATTTTTTGGACACCGAGGTTACCGCAGGCGATTGCGTGGTGCTCAAAGAGCGAGGTATTGAGTATTCGGTTGGAAAAACGGTCGAGCCTTCCGCGTCCGATTGAATAGGAGTTGTCGCACTTTTCACGTGACGACGCGAGTTTCGTTCGGTAACTTGATCCGAATGGAAGCCCCCGCCGCCAATTCGACTGCTCAGATTTCGATCATGCCGCGACGCCGTTGGCTTGCCCGCGTCGCTACATGGGGCGTGTTTCTGTTGTTCGCCTTACCGCTGACGTGGGTTTGTTTTGCGGGCGATATTGTCGAAGAGGATGAAACGTTCACTTGCGGCAGCGGTGGCGTCAATTTTCAGTTAGAAGATTGGGAGCATGGCTGGCCCTATGTTTTTCTCAATCGAGCCTATGCCGGTCCCGGCTCATCGTCGGTTGAGTTTTTGGGGGAGAAACGCGGTTTCAGGGTAAACCCTTTCTTGCCGACCTGGCGATCTATGCGGCGACCATGACGGGGCTGCTGTGGTTGAATCGGCCGTGGCGGACTTGCGAAAACCAACTTGTCTTTTCGTTTTCGCTGCGTGCGGCGCTGGTCGAAGCGCCGGGCGTTGGCGTAACCTTGGTGCGATCGTCGTCGAGAAACTCCAGCAAGATCCGGGCATCAAACCACGACTGTTTGCCATCCTTCAGATCACTGACGCGCTGTTTCCAAGAGAGTTCCATCGCTTCTACGCCTGGGGCGATGGGGATCTCTTGGTAGAGCATCACCATTTCGCCAGATAACGTCCTAATTCCTGCGCACATTTGAGAGCCAGCCCTGGCTCTGGTATGGATTTGATTACCAACATCAACCACCACCAGAACCAAGGACTGACCATGACGAATGTACCAGAAGAACGGACCAGCGAAGAGATCCGGGATGCGATTAAAATTGACGGCGACGCGGTGCGGGGGCATCTTGATGAGCTGGTCCGCTCAACCGTCGAGGAGACGTTGAATCAGATGCTCGATGCCGAAGCGGATCAGATTTGCAAGGCGAAACGCTACGAACGTTCACCAGACCGCGTCGATTCGCGAGCCGGGTCGTATTCGCGGAAGCTGCAGACCAAGGCGGGCGAGGTTTCGCTGAAAGTTCCGCGACTGCGGAGCTTGCCGCTCGAGACGCAGATCATCGAACGCTACAAGCGACGCGAATCGAGCGTCGAAGAGGCGCTCGTTGAGATGTATCTGGCAGGCGTTTCGGTCCGTCGCGTTGAAGACATCACCGAGGCGCTTTGGGGAACGCGAGTCAGCTCCAGCACCGTCAGCGAGCTGAACCAGAAGATCTACGAGCGGATCGAAGCGTGGCGAAATCGGCCGCTGGAAGGCGAACATCCGTACGTGATGCTCGACGGCATCTGGCTGAAACGTAGCTGGGGCGGCGAGGTGAAGAACGTGGCGATCTTAGTGGCGGTCGGCGTCGGCGCTGATGGACATCGCGAGATTCTCGGGGTCGCCGAAGGGAAGAAGGAGGATAGCGAAAGCTGGCGAACGTTCCTGCGTTACCTGAAGGAGCGCGGATTGAAGGGCGTGCGGCTGATCACGAGCGACAAGTGCCTCGGCCTGGTCGAAGCGCTGGGAGACTTCTTCCCAGACGCGGCCTGGCAGCGCTGCATCGTCCACTTTTATCGCAACGTGTTGAAAGACGTGCCGCGAGCGAAGTCAGGCGACGTGGCGGCGATGCTGAAGGCGGTTCACGCGCAAGAGGATCGCGCGGCGGCGGAAGCGAAGGCAGCACTGGTCACCGAGAAGCTGATCTCGCTTCGGCTGGGCGCGGCGGCGAAATGCTTCCGCGACGGCTACCAGGAAACGCTGGCGTACATGGCGTTCCCGCGAGAACACTGGACGCGGCTGCGGAGCAACAACATGCTGGAGCGGATCATGAAAGAGATCCGGCGACGAACACGAGTCGTGGGAGCGTTTCCGGACGGCCAAAGCGCCCTGATGCTGGTCGCAGCCCGGCTGCGCCACATCGCCGGCACGCACTGGGGGACAAGGCGCTACCTCGACATGGACCGCCTCCGCGAACCGGAGGAGCGAGAAGACGGCAAAGTTTAAAAAATTGTTTTTGCCGCGCGCGGCAAAAACAATTTTCCAGAGTCAGGCTGAAAATCAAATGTGCGCAACTTGACGGACGGTACCTTTCGCCAAGCTCGGTGCTGCGGAGACGAAGGAAGTGGTTGTCCCCTTCGACTTTCTTCAGCGTCGCCCAACCATCGGGCCAATTGTCGCCGTCGTTATCTTAGTTCGAACCGGCATGCCAGACAATCTAGCCCTGGGGCAGCGTTATTTCGCCGGAAGTAGCGACTCTTGCAGCTTCAGCAGTTCGGCGACCAACTTGACCGAGGCGTCTTTCTGAACGGAGTTCGTCCCCAGCCAAGTTTCGTAACCCACCTTCAGCGGCTTGCAATCGCATTGTTGGGCCAGCGCTGCGCTGCACCCAATCTACGGATTGGGAAAGGCCGGACCTTAGTTCTGGTCGGCCCCATCCTTTTCTTTTTGCGAGAGATAGCGTCGCAAGTACAGAGCCCGCTCGGAGTTGCGACCGGCGGTATCGAGCGGCCCGCCGCGCAGCTTTTGTAGGTGGGCCGGTTGGGTATCGACAAACAGCTTGTTGATGTCGGCGATCACCAGGTCGTCGATCAGGCCGAGATTGACGCCCATCCGCACGCTCGAGAGCAGGTGCATCGTCTCTTCGCTGCTGATCGTTTGCGCGGTCCGCAAGATGCCATAGGCGCGGCTGATCTTGTCGTGCAGATCTTGCTGGTTCTGTTTGAGCAGGAAGTCGCGAGCCCGGCGTTCGTAGTCGATGATCATCGGCACGACGTCGTGAACCTGATCGCGCAGTTCCAGTTCGCTGCGACCGAGGGTGATCTGGTTGCTAATCTGGTAGAAGTCGCCCATCGCCTGCGAGCCTTCGCCATACAGGCCGCGAACCGCCAGGTTGATCTTCTGGAGGCTGCGGAAGACTTTCTCAATTTGCTGCGTGATCACCAGCGCCGGCAGGTGCAGCATGACGCTGACCCGCATACCGGTGCCGACGTTGGTCGGACAGGCGGTCAGATATCCGAGCTTTTCGTGAAAGGCGTAGGTCAACTTGCTCTCGAGCAGGTCGTCAACTTCGTTGATCTGATCCCAGGCGGCGACCAGGTCAAAACCGCTTTTCATCACCTGAATCCGGAGATGGTCTTCCTCGTTGATCATCAGGCTCAAGCGTTCGTTCTGATCGATCGCCACGCTGCGGGCGCCTTCGGCTTCGACCAGTTCGCGGCTGATCAGCTGACGTTCGGCCAGAAAGTGGCGGTCGACGTCCGACAGTTCGTCGACCCGCAGGTAGGCCAGATTGGTTAGCTGCGGGACTTCCGCCAGGCGATCGCGGACTGCCTTGTCGATGGCGCCCCGGTCGGTGGCGGTACAGCGACGGATGAACGGGAATTCGGCGATGTTGCGGGCCAAACGAATTCGGCTGCTAATGACGATATCGGACTGGGGGCCTGCGCCCTTCATCCATTCGCCGGCTCGTCCTGTCAATTCGTTGAGGTCCACATTCATCCTTGGGTACACGTTTCTACGTCGATTGCCTGGGTGTCGCAATGGCTGCACAGCAAGCGGCTAGACGGTATGTTCGTCACCATGTTCATCTTCGCTTTCTTCCAGATTGCGAATCGTGTCGCGAAGTTCGGAGGCGCGTTCGTATTGTTCCAGACGAATCGCCTCGTTCATCTCTCGCCGCAATTGTATCAGTTTCGTCTGGCTCTCGGTGCTACGCTTGTGCGTCAGGGGATGTTTCCCCTTATGAATCAGGTCGCCATGGATGTTGACGATCAGCGGCTCTAGTTCGCTGGCGAAGAAGACGTAGTCGTGCGGGCAACCGAGTCGCCCCTGGTTGCGGAACTCAAAAAAGCTGATGCCGCAGATCGGGCAGCACTTTTCGTCCAGCTTCTCCAACTCTTTGGCGGTGTCGGCCACCTTCAACTGCTGGGCCAGCATTCCGGCCAGGCTCGCCTTGCCGGGCATGCCGCTGCCTGGGGTCTGCATCAGGTATTTTTGCGCACAACCCTCGCAGAGATGGATCTCTTGCGGTTCGGAGCCAGTCAGTTCCGTGATATGGAACGTCGCCGGTTTTTCGCATTGTTGGCACTTCACGCTGATTCCCCTTTCACGTCGAAGAGCGGCCGGCGAAGCGAACCTTTGCTCGTACTTCGCCACTACATCAGAGCGTCTGGCTGCGGATGCGTTGACCTAAAGTCAGCCGCCGGGCCTAGATAAGCCGCCGACGGACAACTGGATTCTATCGGGGCAGGGGAACGCGTCAAGACGATCGTACCAGAGCAAGCGTACTTGATCGGGGGGCCTAAGTCGTGCATTTGCACTGGCTTACCGCTGCGCCGGCATTGCCGGTGAGCCAGACCCTTGCTAGGCTTGGACGCAGCCCGTTTGGTCACCTAGCTATCACCACCAACCGGCCCTGGTCGCCGCTTAGAAACCTGATGCCGCACGCACCTGACTTCGCCCAATTTTCCAAACTGGCCGCTGACCATGATATGGTCCCCGTTTTCCGGCGGTTGATCAGCGACTCACTAACTCCGGTTTCGGCTTTTCATAAGCTCGATGACAGCGGGCCGGCCTGTCTGTTCGAGAGCGTGATTGGCGGCGAAAAGATCGGCCGCTACAGCTTTTTGGGGTTTCAGCCCGACTATCACCTGGCCGCGACCCGGACTGACGTGACGGTCACTACCGGCGGAAAGAGCGAAGAGTTCTCGTGCGAAAATCCGCTGGAAGAGCTCCGGCGCCGTTTGGCTGACGTCCGCGTCGCCCACCTGGATGGGTTGCCTCCGTTTACCGGCGGCGCCATCGGGTATGCCGGGTACGACGTGATTCGCTATGTCGAGGATCTGCCTAACGCCCCGGAAGATGACCGCGGACTGCCCGATCTTTCGTTTGGTTTCTATCACCGGTTGGTCGTTTTCGACAATGTCGCCAAGACGGTCGACGTGATCGTGCTAGCCAAGTGCGACGCAAAAGATGCGGCTGGGCTGAAACGGACATTTGACACCGCTTGCGGCGAGGTCGACGAAATTGTCGCGAAGTTGACCGCGTTTGACGCCCAGCTGGTGCCGACCGACATCGACACCGGCGGCCCGGTCACGCTGAAGTACGAGTCGAACTTCACGCAGAATGGCTTTGAAGACGCGGTCCGCAGCTGCGTCGAGTACATCAAAGCGGGCGACATCTTTCAGGTCGTCGTCAGCCAACGCCTGCAGACCGACATCACCTGCGACCCGTTCGAGATCTACCGCACCTTGCGGATCGTGAACCCGAGCCCCTTCATGTTCTTCCTGCGGACCGCCGAAACGACCCTGGTCGGCAGTTCGCCTGAGATTATGGTTCGGGTCGTCGACGGGCACGTTACGGTTCGTCCACTGGCCGGCACCCGGCCCCGCGGCAGGAACGAAGACGAAGACAACGCCTTGGCCGAAGAGCTGCTGGCCGATCCCAAAGAACGAGCCGAGCATGTGATGCTAGTTGACCTGGGCCGCAACGACGTCGGTCGCGTCGCCCAGTACCGCAGCGTCGAGGTATCGGACGTGATGGTGATCGAGCGGTACAGCCACGTAATGCACATCACGTCCAACGTCACCGGTCAGCTGCGCGACGACTGCGACGCGTTTGACGCTTTGGCCGCTTGCTTGCCGGCCGGAACCGTTTCTGGCGCCCCCAAGGTTCGGGCGATGGAGATCATCGACGAGCTAGAAACCCGCCGCCGCGGTCCGTACGCTGGCGCCGTCGGCTATGTCGACTACAGCGGCAACATGGACACCTGCATCGCACTGCGGACGATTGTGATTCAAGGGAATACCGCATACGTGCAAGCCGGCGCCGGCCTGGTCGCCGACAGCGTCCCCAGCAGCGAGTTCCAAGAGACGCTCAATAAGGCTCGCGGGCTGCTGAAGGCGATCGAGATTACGGAGCGCCGCGCGGGAAAGTAGTTCTAGGTCGACTCTCCAGTCCAGCCCTGCACGATCTCCTCCACCTGTTCGCCATCCAGCGTTTCATGGGCCAGCAAATTGTCGGCGATCGCGGCCAGCGCCGCCCAGTGGTTTTCGGCATCGAGCAACTGGTAGATCTGACGGGTCGCTTCTTCCAGGTAGCGCAGGCGTTTCTTCTCGTCGCGAAATAGCGGCGTCGCCGCTTCCCAGGCAGCTCGCCAATCGTCGGACCACTCGGCGACATGGCCAGGGTGAAACGGCTCGCCGCTGTAGAGCATTTCGGCGACTGGCCCGGCCAACGCGACCAGCACAAATTTCTCCTGCCGATCTTTGGGGGTGAATTGCGAGATCCGCCACTCGATCTGGGCGTCGCCAAATCGCCGCGGCCCGTCGTCATCTTCTGGCTCAATCGTGACTCGCCGCACGCGGGCGCCAACCAGGACCGCCATGAAGGCGTGTCCCGACTCGTGGTAGGCGATTACGTCAGGTTCTTCGTCCATCGTTTCCTTTCCGTATCGTCGCAGCATAGCAGATTGTGGCGGTGCGACGGTTTGGGAAGGGGCAATTGGCCAGTTCGAGGGGAGGGCAGGGGACGGTGGCAGGAATTGCTTGGGCGGTCTGGTAGAATTGCTGACTCGCTCCACCTCACTTCGCTTTGCCTGCCGAGCTCCCCTGCGCACCTGGATAGACCGACGCCGCTATGAAAAAGCTGTTCCAGCCAGACCCGCTTGTGCTTCGTCCCGTCGACCATCAACCGACCGAGGACCGGGCGCCGGACGAAATCGCCGACGGTTCACCGGCGTGGCTGCGCGATGATCTGGTCGAAATGCTGGGCGCCGATCAAGTCTTGTCGCGGCCGATCGACTTGGTGAAGTACGCCAGCGATGCGAGTCCCTACCGGCTGTTTCCCAAGATCATCGTCTTGCCGAAGCATGTCGAAGAGGTGCGGCAGATCTTCGCCTACGCCAAGCGGAAGAACCTGCCGGTGACGATTCGCGCCTCTGGCTCCAGTCTTAGCGGCCAGGCCCAAGGGGACGGCATCTTGATCGAAGCCCGGCGACATTGGGCTGGGTGGACGATCGAAGAGGAAGGAAAGCGGCTGCGGGTTCGGCCCGGCACGGTGCTGTTCCGCGCGAATCTCGCCTTGGCGCCGTATGGCTATCGGCTGGGACCTGACCCGGCGAGCGGCAGCGTCTGCACGATTGGCGGCGTCGTGGCGAACAACTCCAGCGGCATGTGCTGCGGCACCGCACAGAACTCGTATCAAACGATTGAGTCGCTCACCTTTATGCTGCCGAGTGGCGATCTAATCGATACCGCGTCGCCAACGGCAGTCGAGGACTTTGCCGCTGCAGCCCCAGAGCTGTGCGCGGGGCTGCTAGAGATCAAACAAGAGATTGAAGCGGACGCCCCGCTGGTCGAGCGAATCCGCCGCAAGTTCAGCATCAAGAACACGACTGGCTATCACATGGAGGCGTTTCTCGACGCCGATACTCCGCTCGAGATCTTTCGGCGGCTGTTGATTGGGTCCGAAGGGACGCTTGCCTTTCTGGCCGAGGCGGTCTTCAAGACCGTGCCAGACGACAAACATCGCCTGACGGCGTTTTTGATCTTTCCCGATATGTATGCGGCGGCGGCCGCGGTGGCTCCATTTGTCGAAGCGGGCGCAGCTGCGGTTGAACTGACCGACCGGGCGTCGCTGCGATCGGTGGAAGGGAAACCTGGAGTGCCCGATCGCTGGCGACAACTTGGCGAGTCGGCGACCGGGCTGTTGGTCGAGTTTCGCGAGGGTTCGGCCGAGCGGCGCGACGCCGCTTTGTCGGCCGCCAATGCGGTGCTGGAAAAGCTGAGCCTGGTCGAGCCGGCCGAGTTCACCACCGATCGCAAGTTGGCGGCCCAATTCTGGGGCGTCCGCAATGGCTTGTTGCCGTCGGTCGGCGGTTCGCGGCCGCCGGGGACTTCGCTCATTTTGGAGGACGTTTGTTTTCCGAAAGATCGTTTGGCCGACGGGGCGATCGATTTGCAGCAGCTGATGGCCAAGCACAACTACGAAGGTTTCGTGTTTGGGCACGCGTCGGCCGGCAATCTGCACTTCCTGATCACGCCGGCGATGAACACCAAGGCCGACGTCGATCATTATGATGCGTTTATGGCGGACGTCGTGGCGCTGGTGGTCGATAAATATGACGGCTCGCTGAAAGCGGAGCATGGAACCGGACGCAACGTGGCGCCGTTCGTCGTGCGTGAATGGGGACCGAAGTTGACGCAACTGATGTGGAAGCTGAAGCGGTTGACCGATCCGGATGGGATTCTCTCGCCGGGGGTGCTGTTGTCGGAAGATCTGATGTCGCACCTGCAGAATCTGCACACGACGCCGATTGTGGAGGACGAAGTCGATCGCTGTGTCGAATGCGGTTACTGCGAACCGGTTTGTCCCAGCCGCAATCTTTCGACCACGCCGCGGCAACGGATCATTTTGCGGCGCGAGATGATGCGGCAACCGGCCGATTCGCCGGTGACGCTGGCGCTGCTGCGGGACTACGAATACGAGGCGATCGAGACCTGCGCCGGCGACGGCGTTTGTGCGATTGCCTGTCCGGTGAACATCAACACCGGGCATTTGATGAAAGAGTTTCGCCGACAAGAGCATACGGCGACGCAGGAATATGCCGCCAAGAAGGCGGCTCAAAACTGGTCGACGGTCGAAAGTGTGACGCGAACGGCGCTCCGCGCCAACCAATGGTCGAGCGGCACTTTAGGCGAATGGCCCGCCAAAGCGTTTACCGGCGCCGCGCGAGCCGTGGTGAGTGAAGACGTCGCCCCAGCGTGGCTGCCGAATCTGCCGGCCGCCGCGAATACGAAGTTGCCCAAGACCGATCCCGAGAATGCGACCGCCGTCTACTTCATGGCGTGCGTTAATCGCGTCTTTGGCGACTATCCCGACGCCAAGCCGTCGCTGAGCCTGGCCGACGCGCTGGTTGCGGTCTCGGCGCGAGCCGGGATGCCGGTCTTCATTCCTACGGACGTGTGGGGAAATTGTTGTTCGACCGTTTGGCACTCGAAGGGCTTCGAGCAGGGGAACGCCTACATGGCCAACAAGATCGTCGAGAGCCTCTGGCGATGGAGCGACGCCGGGCGATTGCCGATCGTTTGCGACGCGTCCTCTTGCACGTTGGGGATCGCCAGCGAGATTACGGAGTACCTGACGCCTGAGAATCGCGAGCGTCACGCGCAACTGTCATTGCTCGATTCGATCGACTGGGCGCATGGCTATTTGTTGCCGCGGCTCAGCGTTACGCGGCCTGTCGATTCGGTCGCGCTGCATCCAACCTGCGCGACGCAGCATTTGGGATTGGCGGAGAAACTGAAGACGCTGTGCGCCTCGCTGTCGAAAGAGACGGTCACGCCGATCCATGCGACCTGCTGCGGTTTCGCTGGCGATCGCGGTTTGCTTCACCCCGAACTGACCAAAGCCGCCACTGCAGAACAGGCGGCCGAGCTAGAAGGGCGCGAGTTTGATCGCTATTTATCGAGCAATCGAACGTGTGAGATTGGCCTGAATCAAGCGACCGGCTCCGACTATCGCTCGGTGATCTTCCTGCTGGAAGAGCTAACGCGGCCTTGACCGCATTGGTCGAGCAGGCCGTGCCTGCCGATGGTGACCGTTACGATTTCGGCAGGCATGGCCTGCCCTACGATTCACTTAGCGCCGTTTGCCGCTCGCTGACGTCTTGCGCATACTCTGGGCCGACAACCACGGCCTGGGTTTGGGGCAAGGTTGTAAACGTAAACTCGTTGCCTACGACCATTTCGTCATCGACCGAGAACTCAAACTCTTTCTCGCTGCTCAGTTGGATGCGGCTGGCTTGGCGATGGAACCGAGTTCCAAGAGGCCTTTACCTTGGAGACCGGTTACTTCGAGTGATTCTCGCACGCGGAGCGACTTCCGCCCCGCCGCCAACGGTGCGTCCTAACCGAATAGCGGCGATCGTCGAGAGTGGGTCGGGGTGGATGCCGAGAGAGCGAACGAAATCGTTGCCGGCGCCAAGCGAAACGATGGCCAGCGTCGGTCGCGACTGGCAGCACGATTGGACGCGATTGACGATCCCGTTGATGCCGCCGTCACCACCGGCGACGATTACCAGGTCTTCATCTCGGACGTCGTCAAGAATGCAGCAAGCCTGCTCGAATGACTCCGTTTCGTGAAAGTTGGCACCGGCCAAGGCGGTTAGTTCCGCTTTCGCTTCAGCGGCTGCGGCGCCTTGGCGGGCATTGCGATTCCAGATTACGACATAACGGCGCATCGAAACACCCTTTCACGGGGAGACTTCCAGATGTTCCTAAATAGGGCAGATTGGGCGCCAAAGGCGAATCGCCCGCGTCTAGCGACAAAAATAGCGCGACAAGCGGGCAAGGTTGATCGCCAGTCGACCAACGATCGCCGACACGGATCAGCAAATGATCAGTGCATGATTTTCTGCAAGATGGCGCCATGCCCGATGCGAAGTTTTCGCTCTTCGACTTCTTCGGCGGCGAGCGCCTGTTTGGGGCTGATTGACAGGGCGACCCATCCATCATAGAACGCCAATTGGGTCAGCTCGAATTGCTCCAGCCGCTTGTCATCGGCCACTTGGGGCGGAATGATCGGCAGCGAACGCTTTTTGGAGAAGACCTTGGCGAATACCCCCCGCAGCGCGATCTGGCCGCCGAAGCCAAGCTCGGATCCGTCCAGTTTGATCGTCCCTTCGCGAACCAGTTCGGCTCGCAAACCGTTGATCTGCGGAACGTAAGCGACGAAGACGCGGAAGTTGCGATAGACCCGTGAGCCGTTGGCGAGCTCGGCGATGGCGATCGCCATTTCGACTTTGCCATCCTGGATGCGGATTTCGATTGGGTTTTCATCGGCGAAGACGACCTCGACCCCTTCCGGAACCTGGTCCAGCAGATCGCCATCGGTGTGCGGCAACCGCGACTCGATCCGGCGAACGACGTCGTCCAGCGAATAGCGGCGGCCGGCCAACTGTAGCTGTCGGACGCTGTTGTTGAGCGACGACTCGTGCAGTTGTAGGCTTAGGGCAGCGTCTTCAAATGCAACCGGGCGCGGCGTGTGGGCGGCCAGCTGCATGTCGCCGGCAATGCGGAAGCGGCCAACCAATTGGTCTTCGGTGGTGCTCATGTCGACGACTGCCGGAGCCAGGCCCATTTCGCGCAGCGGGTTGACCGCCAACGTGACGAGCTTGTCTTGCCAGATATCGACCTTCTCATTCAGGCCGGCGTCGAGCTGCTCCATCGCGTTGCTTTCGACTTTGCGTTCGACCACGCGGCGGGCTTCGACCTGTTTCGCTTCCGACTGACTGCGGGCGACCGAGCGGACGATCGAACCGAGCAGCGGTACGGAATCATAGTCGGTCCTGAGGCCATTGATGCCGGTCGAGGTTTGGGCGGCCGCAGTCGCCGGCGAAACCCAGAAGCCGTTCCGATTGACGACCAGCTGCTTCGTCGCGTAGTAGTGCGAACGTCCATGATTGAAGACGGTCACCGGGCCAGAGCTGCTGGAGGTATTGCTATCAACCACACCGACCACTTCCAGCAGCAGGCGCCACTGATTGGGATCGGGCGAAAGCCGCAGCTTCAATTCGGTCTCGCGTCGGCTACGTCCAAAAACGCGATTGCCCAGGATGTGATCGTCGACGTCTTGTTCGGCCGGTTCCATTTGAGGCAGTAGGGCGTCAAGCAATACCGCGTTGACGGCGACGCGACAATTGGCGTTTCGGTAATGTCCGTCGATCAAGTCAGCCAACTCGACCACTTCCGGGTTTTCGTGCAGTTGCAGCGATAGGCAGGAATCGGCCAAATGCACTGCGTCGGTGGCGGTCAACGTCGACTCGAAGCGTTCGATTTGCACCAGCGCCGTGGCGAGAGAAACGTCGTCGGCCGCCCATTGGATCAGCTGTTGGCGGAACGGCTCAAACGACTCGCTCTGCAACAGCTCTTGTTGAGCCGGATCCAAATCGGACGAATCGATGCGGTGCAAAACTTTGCGGGCCAGTTTGCGTCGTTCCAGCTCTGGATAGCCGAGCGACATCGCGTCGCGGAGATGATCGAGCAACAGGAAGTCATTCCAGCTAAGCAGTTGGCCGCCGGTTCGCAGTTCGTCTTCGACACGGGCCAGCGGAGTCGCCATCCGCTCAGGATTGAGCGGCGATCGCGGCGTCATTTCGACGGATTTCGCACAAGCGTGCAGCGGACGCCAGACCGTTAGACGACGCTGGAGGGCGAAGCCAACCTGCAACATGTCGGTCCGTTTCCAGGAGTAGCCAAGCTGGTCGGCCAGCGTCGAAGCGTCGTTATGAATGGTGACCAAATCTTGCAGCAGAACGCTCGCTTCGGGAGACGCGAGCGGAAGTCCCTCCAACGCGTTCAGCTTTTCTTCCAGTCGCATTGCCCAGGAGGCGCACTCGGGATGAGCGGCGACGCGGGCGATCAGCGCTCGCAGTTGCGGGGTCGCCGGCCAGACTTCGGCCTGCGGCTGCGTCGCCGCTAGTGGCTGCGCGATGGTCAGCGGAGCCCGCTGCGGCGCTTCTTCGGGCCGCACCATCGTCGAGGCGCGGGGGAGCGTCGGCAGAACCGGATCGGGCGTTTCGGCGATAGCAGTCGCCGGCGCCGGAACGGATGCGACCGGCGGTGGTTCGACCGCTACCGGCGTCGACAAGTCGAGGGTGAACTGCTTTTCGACCCGCGGCGCCAGTTCGGCCTCTTGAGGGCGAGTGCTTGGATCGGCGAGCGTCGGGCCGCTTGCTGCGGCCGGCATTGGTCGCTGGGCGAGAGTTGGCTCTCCCTTTACCAGCGAAGGGTGGATCGCTGGGGTTGGCTCCGGCTTGGCTGGCGTTGGCAATTTAGGAGCGGGGAGAATCGGTCGCGCCGGCGCTCTTGTGGGCGCAGTCGTCTTCGCCTCGGCTACGCGTGTTGCGGAGCGGGGTGAGTCGTCTTGCTGCCAAAGCCAGGGTGATGCCACACTCAGGCCGAGCAGCAAGATGCCATACGCCCAGTAAGCTGGGTGGAGGATTTGGGGATTCCGCCTAGAAGTCACCGTGTTCTAACCCTCGAGAAGTGGCTGGTGCACTGCGAGTCCATAAAAGGACGTAACCCTAGAATCGGATTCTCCGCCTGCTTAGTGAAATCGGATTCGCGCAAACGGCGTCGCGGAGGGCGTTTTTTCCCAAGTGAAGTAAGCTTGCCAGCGACGCTAGCTGGCAGCCTCGCTCCAATCGCGCAAGATTCCGACGACCGCCGGGGCGTACGTGCGGACATCCCACGCTTCGGCGTAGGGCAGGCTAGCAAAGTCGAAACGCTGATCGGACTCGACTACGAAGATGCTCTCGGGCGGAGCTGCCGCTAGCAGCGTCTGAATCAGCGCCAGCATTTCGTCGGCCTGGCTGATGAACAGCTCGTAGGGAGGACTGCAGAAGACGACCCAAGGGGGCTCATCAAATTCGGGCAATCGCTTTGCCCAGAAGAAGGTGTTGGCGGCGAATAGCCGCGACCGTTCGCCCAGACCAAGATTGTCCAGGTTTTGGCGAATAAGTTTCGACGTCGGGATGTGGCGTTCGATGAAGGTCGCGCTGACGGCGCCGCGGCTGAGCGCCTCGATCCCCAGCGCGCCGGTGCCGGCGAACAGGTCAATCGCGTGCTTTTCCTTGATCGACGGGCCGACCAGGTTGAAGACCGAGGCCCGGACCCGCTCTTTCATGGGGCGGGTCACTTCTTCGCCGGAGTAGAGGAGTTTCTTATTCTTTAGCTCGCCGCCGATGATGCGGATCGGCGCATCCAAACGGAGCTCTTTTCCGCCGGCAGCGGACTTCGACTTCGGTTTCCCAGGGCGGCTTGGCATTCGGCTACAATCAAACGCAGTGACGTCAATTTAATCCGATCAGACGACCAAAATACGGGGCCGCCGTCAACCGGCTTGGTTCCCAGGAAGACCGATGAGCGACCCCGAGCCAAGCAGCGAACTGGAACAAGAGATTCGGCGTCATCGTCGCGCCCAGATTTTGTCGGTGGCGATCGGCAATGGAGCGACGCTGCTGATGCTGATCGGTTTGATGGTGCAGTCGAGCCTGCTAGCGGTCGGCGGAGCGGCGACGACTGCAATCTGCTTTATCTCGATCTTGTGGCGCGGTTGGAAGTCGGCCGCAGCGGCGAAGAAGCTCGATGAGAGCCACCAAGAAAAAACCCCGGCCTGAAAGGGCGAGGCGGAACACCCTTACAGGCCATTGGGGTCGAACTTCTGGCCCAGGCAAAGGCCGAAGTATCAGCGAAAGGCGAGCCTGACCGAAGTCAGGCTCACCGTGTCATTTTCTACTAGGCGCCTTGGGCAGCGGCTCCCGAGGTCGCGGTCGAAGCGGCCGCACTTCCACCCGGCGTGCCGCCCAACGACTCCGAGACCAGGTGCGGCGGGTAGGCGTACATACCGTGTTCGGTAATGTCCAGACCCTTGATTTCTTCTTCCGCCGGGACGCGAAGTCCGATGGTGAACTTGATCAGCAGGAAGATGATCAAGCTGGTGAAGAAGGCCCAAACGAAACCAACTGCGATACCGAGCAGCTGAGCCAGCAGCTGCTCATGGCCGAAGCCGAGCAGGATGCCCTTTTCGATACCGACGAGGCCGACCGCCAGGGTGCCCCATGCGCCGCAGACGCCATGGACCGAAACGGCGCCGACCGGATCGTCGATTTTCAGGTTGTCAATCATGACGCAGGAGAAGACCACGATGATACCGGCGATCAGGCCAACTGCGGCGGCCCAGCCTGGTGCGATGGTATCGCAACCGGCCGTGATTCCGACCAGACCGGCCAAGGCGCCGTTCAAGGCGAACGAGGTATCGGGCTTCTTGAACATAATCCACGAGGTGATCAGAGCACCAATGGCGCCAGCGGCGGCCGAAAGGTTGGTCGTCACACAGATGAAAGCGAAGTTCGAGTTCACCGAGGTCGTGCTACCCGGGTTAAAACCGAACCATCCCAACCAGAGAATGAACACGCCGAGGGCGGCCAACGGAATGTTGTGACCCGGGATCGGCTTGATCTTGCCGTCGGCGGTGTATTTGCCGATACGGGGACCGATGACGATGGCGCCCGCCAATGCGGCCCAACCGCCAACCGAGTGAACGACAGTCGAACCAGCAAAGTCGTAGAAGGCGATCTTATTAGAGGGGTCGCCGATATAGAAGGTGTTCAACCATCCAGCAGCGGGGTCGCCGGTCAGAATGCCCCAGGCCCATTTGCCGAAGATCGGGTAAACGATCAGGGTGATTAGAACGGAATAAGCCAAGTACGAAACGAACTTGGTGCGTTCCGCCATGGCGCCCGAAACGATCGTCGCGGCGGTCGCAGCGAATACCGTTTGGAAGATCAGGAACGCCCAGTTGAATTGATCTTCGCCCCCGTCATAGGCGAAGCCGTCAACGCCGATCAAGCCGCCTGCGGCCGAGGTGCCAAACATCAAGCCGAAACCGACAAGCCAGAAGGCGAGTGAACCGATGGAGAAGTCCATCAGGTTCTTCATGATGATGTTACAAGCGTTCTTGGCACGCGTGAAACCGCATTCCACCAGGGCGAAACCGGCCTGCATGAAGAACACGAGGAACGCAGCCAAGCAAGTCCAGAGCGTGTTGACGTTGTTCTTGAAAGCGGCCATTTCCACGGCCAACGATTCGACGGTCGGAGGAGTTTCCTCCTCTTCTTCGGCGGCGACTTCGGCTTCCGCCTCCATTTCGCCTTCGACGGCGGCTTCAACAGCCGGCGCTTCCGCCGCATTTTCGTCTTGCGCTCGCAGCGGTGCGGCGACCATCATCGCTACCGCCAGTGCACACAAAGTGCACCATAGTTTTGGGTTAAGGGAGAGGGAGCTCAACATGGGCGATTACCTTAAGTTGGAGTGAAAACAGTCAGCCTCTATTGCCAGGGCCAATTTCTTTTTGGGTTCGCGGTTCATGTTTGCCCGACTGCGGGCAACCGCCAGAAACGAGAACCTCACGTGCACGCCTCGGTGGAAAAGCAACAGTTGTGCCACCGAGTGCTGGCGCCGTTTATGAAAAAGGGAGAGAAAATAGTGCAAATAGCGACAAACCGTGTGGAGAGAAGCAGTTGCAGCGGACAACGCTTTATTCATAAACCGGAAAGATTTTGCGCCAGTTGGTCACTTTGCTGCGATCGTGCGCATGAACTCTGCGCGATCTCTTAGCAATTGATCGCCTAAATCGCGGCAATTACGCCGCCCATGGGAGAGGAACGGACCGCAATAGGCCGTTTCGGCCAATTAGAGGTAGAACGATTTCCAGAGCGATTTTCCCACAATCGCTGCCCTCACGCAGCGATCGTCGCTCTTGAAGGGGGGGGATGCGTCCGTAAAAGGAGTGAAAAGGCCTAGGCTCCTATTTTCGGCGGTCAACTCGGACCGTCGTAAGGTTCACAGCCGGAATTCGCTAGGGAGAGGCGATCGAATCGATGCGCACAATGCGAGCCCGGCCCTCGTCGTCAATCATCGCCACGCTTTCAGCGCGAATCGTATAAGGGCCCAGCGAGAATCCGCCAATTCCATATTGGCTGGCGATTGGATGCGCCGAACGAGCCAGCACCGCATAGAAATAGTCCGGATTGTGAGGATCGGCATTGGCGTCAAAGACGACCGTCGGCTGGACTTGGGTAATCGCCCCAAAAACCAGCATGCCTCCGCTCGAACCATTTTGATTGCAATTGCCGCCGCGTGGGTCATGGTTCAGGTTGTTCGTTTGCAGCGAAAAGGGGCCGCCAGCCACCAGGTTTCCGCTGGCAAAGTCTGCAGCGACTTGGCGCGCGGTGAGCGTTGAGTGAGGGGCGTTCTCGTCATGCTGGCCCCATTCGATCACGCCTGCTAATACGGCCGCTTCCAGGGCGTCTTCCACCTCGGCCCGAGCCAGCCACAGGCGGCCCGTTTCGATCGTCATCAGGAGTCCGATCAGCGCCAGCGGCATGAAGACGATCAGCCACAAGACCGAGACGCCACGTCGCGAGCGGCGGGCGAAAGGTTGGCGTTGAGTGGTGGCGATCGACATGAACTGGTTCTTACGGGACTAAAGTAGTATCGCTTGTTACGGACTGCCCGGGTTTTGCGGCGGGTTGAGCTGCATGTCGAGGTGACGCAGCGTCGTCGTCTGCGACACGATCCGCCCGCTGATATCCATCCCCAGCGATTGCAGCAGGTTCGGAGTCAGCCCGGTCATGGGAGTCTGGACGGCGACGCGGACGTAATTTCGGGTCGTCGGCAGGTGGTCCATCAGGTCCGTTGGGGCTGGATAGCTGGTTCCGTCCGCCAACTTCGTAACCCCGCTCTGCGTATCGTGGAGCAGAATGATTTGCCGGCCCGGCAAATTCAGCGTCTCTAGTTGCCGGTCGACCGCTGCGATCACGTTACTGGGAGGACTGCCGCCGCTGGGCAACGAGATTCGGGATGCGGTGAGCGCCCCAGCTCGACTTGCCGCCTCCAGACGAGGCAGATTGGCGTATAGCAGATAGAACTCGATGATCGCTAGTAGCAGGATTAGTAATATTGGCAGCGTCAGGATCAGCTCCAACACGACCCCCCCGCTGCGGCGTTTTGCCGGCCGTCGATACCCCAAAGGGCTCAGGAAATAGGGGCTTAGGCAAGACAAGCGAAACAATCTGTGTGGGGGAGAGTGGTGACCGGCGACAACTACTCATTAACGTGAGCAGGCCCGTCCGCGTCAACTATTTACCGGCCGGTTGGCGTAAGTTTCGCCGGATAAGCCGGTTATTCAGATAATTTGGGTTGGGAAGTTGTAAGTGGTTGTCCGCGTTATTACGGTAGAGGTTACGCCAAAAAAGCGCATTTGGCGAAGATTCGCTAGTTTGGCAGGACTGCGAATCCTGGAGTTTCCTCCCCCCACCCAGTAACCACCGGATTTCGCGCGAACATGAATTTTTTGAAATCTCGATTGAGCAAACTGGCCGCAGATCAGAATGGCGGCGTGTTTGTTGAATATCTGATCCTCCTCACCTTGATCGGGATCGGGGCGATTGCAGGCCTTGCCACCGTCCGCGGAGCGCTATTGAACGAGTTGATTGACCTGGCGGATGCGATCTCGCAAATCCAGATCTAGCAGAGGTATCCCGCAGTCTGCGGGGTCGGTTCAATAGTTCGTTCTCCGTTTCGGATGGTTGTCGCAAGAATGCGCGCCTTGTTCTCCAATACGATCTCGACGCGAAAGCGATCGCGCTCCGGCGTGCAAACGTTGGAGTTGGTGATTGCGTTTCCGCTGTTGCTGATCGCCTCGCTGGCGATTGTGCAGTTTGCGGCGCTTTCGGCGTTTCAGGCGACCGTCGAGGCCGCCGTCGCCGAAGCGGCCCGGGAAGCGGCCAAGACGATCAACCCAGCCGACGCGCCCCAAGCGGCGCGCGCGACCTTCAATCAAGCGATGCAGGTGCACGGGCTCTCGACCAGCACGCCCAAGATCGCGCTGGCGATCGATCAGGTCGGCGCGCACACCGTTTATGGCGACCCGTTGCTGGCTCCTTCGCCCGGTTCGGTGATGATGGGCGAGGTGCGCGTTTCGGCCGCCGTCTCGTTGCAAAGCGCACCGACGCTCAATCTGTTGAAAACGTTCGGCCTCGATTTCGACCAACGAATCGTAGAGATGACCCATGTTAGCGGCGCCTGAGCAGGAGCAACTTGGCATGGAATCGGCCAACGACAAGACGAACGACGCTTCGCCGCGCGATACGACGCCGCTATTGAGTGATCGTTATGCGCTTTCGCCGCTTGACTTTGCGATCGTCAGTTTCTTCGTCGTCGCGTTTCTGCTGTTTTATTACTTGCCGCTGTCGACGGTCGGCGTCTGGCGCGACATTTCGGTCGGGCGGACGATTCTGGCCGAATCGCAACTGCCGTCCCATCCAGTGCAGATGCCGCTGGCTGCGACCAGTTTGTATCGACCGACCAATTGGTTGGCGGACATCTCGTTGGCGCTCGTCAATCGCGCCGGCGGCCCCGAGGCGATTTCGTTGGCATCGACCTTGGTGGCGACTGGCTACTTGTTATTCGTTTACTTCGTGCTGTGCCCAAGCAGTTCGCCCAAATGGCTAAGACTGATCGCAGTTGCGCTGGCCGCTGCGACGTTGCTATTCTGTTGGCAAGGCCTGACCCCAGAACTCGCTTCGTCGGTGCGTCTCGCGCTATTTCTCACACCGCTGGCGATCTTCGCCGGCTGGCGACAATCAAATATGGCGCCATCGATTTGGAGTTGGATCGTCGCGCCCCTTGCGATCGTTGCGTGGGCCAACACGCATTGGACGTTCGTTGCGGGCCCACTACTGATGTCGGCGATTGCGGTGGGCGTCGCTTGCGATTCGCGGTTGACCGGTCGATCGTGGGGAGAAACCTGTGGTGATCGCCAGGTACAGGCTTGGGTTTGGTTGGCTCAGCTCTGTTGGTTCGTGACGCTGCTCAATCCATTTGGCTTTGGCGTCTGGGCCGAAGCATTGGCGCAGATCGTTCATCCGCTGGATGGATCGACGCCGCTGGTCTTGGCTTCGGGGCTCGGGGCGATCGTCGCATTGCTGGTGGCGGCGCTTGCTTGCTTGTTGCGACGATCGCAAACGCCAGTACATGGCGGCGATATCGCGATGTTCGTCGTCGCCATCAGTTTAGCGGCTTGCAATACGCATTTCGTTTTGACGTTGGTGGCGGTGGCGACGATGATTTGCCTACCAATGACCGCCGGCCTGTTCGCTCGCTCGGACAAGGCCGAGCCGGTGGCGACTTCGGATACGCAGGAGCCTCGGCCGCTGCGTTTCGCCTTTACGCTGTTGTCACTGTTGGCGATCTGGATCGGTTTTGCGCTGAGCCCAATCAGTGCGTCGGTCTTGGGGGGAACTCCGCGCATGTTGGCCAGTGCGATTGAAGATCCGCCGCTGGGCGTGGTTCGTTTTCTGCACGAAAACCGTCGCGAGCGGTTCATCTTGGCGCCGGTCGTCTGGAGCGACTTCATCGCATACGCCGACGCCGATGCCGAGATGTTCGCCACGTCGGACTTCGATCGTCTACCGCAACAAGCGAAGTTCGATTTTCGACGACTGTATCAAGGAGGCTCGCAATGGCAGCGGATCCTGGATCGGTATGACGTCGACACGCTGGTCATCGACAAGCGGGCGCACGGCGATTTCGCGACGCAGGTTCTGGGCGATGTCGGAGGGGACTGGCAGTTGGCTTGGGAAAACGCTCGCGCCTTGGTTCTCCAGCGAAGGAGCGCCGCATGAGCAGCAGCACACAATCCTCGCGGCGTGGGATGTCAACGCCCTTGTTTGTGATAGTGCAAGCGGTCCTGCTGGCGGTGCTTTCGACCGGAATCGCCTGGGCGATTCGCGGCGATCGCCAGGCGAGCGTCCCGAGCTTGCCGAACCTGCGAAACGCGCCGCAGTTGGTCGGGCCGCAGTACGACCTGCCGGAACTGATCACCGACGAGCAGCTGCGCACCGTTCTGGTCCGCTTGCGTCCCCGCTTTCGTCATCAACAGCCAAAGATCAACCATGTGGATCACGCGCTGCGGTTCTGGGGCGCCGATGCGAATTTCGCCGACGCCGAATGTCTCTCGGGCGAAGAGATGCGGCAGTTGCTGACCGACATGAACGTCTTTCACGAGTACTGGGGAGACGCGACCCGCGAGCTGGTTACCCCGGGCGAATCAGGCTGGGCCGTGCGAACGCAACAAGGCGCGGCAACTTCCAGCCATGTCGATCACACGTTGGCGACGCTGGCCGAGATCGGCACGCCGCTTGATTTTCCGCTGAAGTCGCGGGATGAGACGCTGACGCTGCGCGATCTGCTGGTCGGAGCGCTGCGTGACTTTCGCTTGAATCAACAAGAGTACGAATGGACTTCGATCGCCGCTGCAACGTTCGCTGCTGACGACGGCGGCTGGGTTTCGCGCGAAGGGGAACGGCTGACGTTTGATCAGTTGGCCCAGCGAATCATGCGGCAGCAGTGGGTGCAGGGAGTTTGCTATGGCAACCATCGCCTGTTCACGCTGGCCGCGCTGCTGCGATTGGATCAAGAGACTGGGCTGTTCCAAGACGCGGCGACGCGGGATGAAATCATCGCCCATTTGAGCGAGGCGACCCGCCGTCTGGTCGGCAGCCAAAACGAGGCAGGCTACTGGGATCAAAACTGGTACGACTCTTCCCAGACGCCGGTCGACGAAGGGCTCTCGGATCCGCTGTCGCGGCGGTTGCTCGCCACCGGGCACGCGCTGGAATGGTGGGCGATTGCACCGGAAGACGTGCAGCCCCCGCGAGAAACCAAGATCCGCGCTGGCCAGTGGTTGGCGACGGAAGTCGAGAAGATGAGCGACGACTCGATTCGCGACAATTACACCTTTTTAAGCCATGTTGGCCGAGCGCTTGCGCTATGGCGGGGCGCGTTGCCCGCTGAGCAGTGGGCCCGTCTCAAGTGTGACAAGGCATTGGATAACGACACAACGACTTCGGGCGAAGATGAAGATTCGTCCCTTTCCTCATGAGGTTCGCTAGCATGCGGCTATTAAATCGTCTTTGGTCCGACGAATCGGGTTTCGTGAATTCGGCGGAATTGCTATTGTTCAGTACGATTGTCGTGGTTGGTCTGATCGTGGGTCTGGCGACCCTTCGCGACGGTATCGTGCAAGAGTTGGGCGACACTGGGCAAGCCGTCGGTCAACTCGACCAATCTTATGCAGTGGAGTTCCAGAGCGGCGGACACCTCCAAGTCATGGGGAACCAAGTCATCGTCGACAAGACGTATGGCGGCGTTCACGTTGTGACTGGCTTTCGAAATTTTCGATATATCGATCGACCTGATCTCGGCGACGGCCCAGATGTCGCGGGACAACCTCCAGGTGGAATCGTTATTGGCGGCAATGACACCGATGAAAACGGCACGCCGCCGAATCCCCAGCCTTAATCCTTCGGGGGTTGTGCGTAATTTACGCAAGATATTCCGAAAAAATCAAGGAAGCCGGCTAGGCATAATCGTCAAAGTCATCACAATCTACGCTGTCTACAAATAAAATCATGAAGCGACATACAAATACCTTCCGATCGATCGCCGTTTGGATGCGGCGAGAACTGTGGCGAGATCAGCGCGGAGTCGTCTCGGCTTATGCGCTCATCCTGGTCGCGGTGGTGCTGATTTTGGGCGCCGTGGTCGGACTTACCAGTTTGCGTGACCACATCGTGCAGGAGTTTGGCGATCTCGGGGTAGCGATTGACAGCCTTGATCAGTCGTTCGGCTACGAGATTACAGTCACTCCGCCGGTAGGACCGCCGCAGGTCGTCGTCTCGGCGTTGTATGTCGACCAGGACGAACTGGGTTGGAGCGATCCGGCTGACCAGCCGCCGGCGAACTTGAGTTTCGCGCCCGGGTTTCCGGTCGGTCAGGGAGAAGACGGTCCAACTCCGTAACACACCAATGAAACATCCCTTGATAAGAAAATCGGTCGCGCGACGGCGTCTGGCGTCTCGCGGCCACCACCCAAAGTAAGCGTCTCGCTCGCTTGCCGAAGAGTCGAATGGCGGACTCGTTGCAACGGCACATTGAGCGACGTCGATATTTGATTTTCGCGGTCCGCCACAACAACAGGAGATTGCATAGATGCAACTGGTGAAACGCTTGTGGAATGATGAAGCAGGTTTCATCGTTTCCACTGAGTTGATTTTGATCGCGACGATCGTCGTGATCGGTTTGATCGTCGGCTTGGCCTCGGTTCGCGATGCGGTGACTTCGGAACTGTCCGACGTCGCGGGTGCGATCCAAGACCTGGATCAGAGCTACACCATCTGGGGCGTTACCGGTCACTCGGCCGCCGTCTCGGGTAGCGACTACGGCGACGCTTTGGACTATTGCGATGACAACGGCGACACGCCGGGCGGCATCGACAACTGCATTGTCATCAATGCGGCCAACGACACGGACGAAAGCGGCAACGCTCCGCTTCCGGTCAACCCGTAACGAACTTCGCCGGGTCGCGGCCGACCTGTTTCGGCACGACCAGGCGAGTGAGTTTTGATCTTGAAGTCGCGATTGGGATGTCGCGATTGATTCCTGTTTCCCAACTATTCTAATTGTGGAGTTTCTAAATGTCTTTGCTGAAACGCTTGTGGAACGATGAAGCTGGTTTCATCGTTTCGACCGAATTGATTTTGATTGCGACGATCGTCGTGATTGGTTTGATTGTTGGTCTGGCTTCGGTTCGTGATGCCGTTACCTCGGAACTGTCCGACGTCGCTGGCGCGATCCAAGACCTGGATCAAAGCTACACCATCTGGGGCATCACCGGTCACTCGGCCGCCGTCTCGGGTAGCGACTACAGCGACAATCTGGACTACTGCGACACCGATGGCGCCGTCGCTGGCCAAATTGACAACTGCATCGTCATCAGTGGGGCCAACGACACGGACGAAAGCGGCAACGCCCCGCTTCCGGTCAACCCGTAGTCGTACGTTTGTGACGCTCGCCGTCGCCCGGTTTGTTCGGTCGACGGTGAAAGCGGAAATCGAAAGAGGAGACCGCCGATCCGCGGATAGGCGGTCTCTCTTTTGACTATTGGGGTATCGGCGATTGAATTTGGACAGCGATCAAGCGAAGTCGAATAGAACGTGGACAAGCTGAATCTCGTCGCGGTCCTTGTGGTCGCCCTATTTACGGCGATCGCCTTTGGCGTCGACCTGAAAACCGGTAAGCTACCTAATTGGTTGACGATGCCGGCGCTGGGACTGGGCGTCCTGTTTCACTCGGTCGTCAACGGCTGGGGCGGTTTGCAGCATAGCCTGCTAGGCGCGGTTGTAGGATTCGCCCTCCTGCTGGTTCTCCTGTTGATCGGAGGAGGTGGGGGAGGAGACGTGAAGTTTATGGCGGCCCTCGGAGCCTGGTTTGGCCCGATTCTGGTCGTCCTGGTGTTTATCAGCAGTGCGGTTTTAGCGCTAATCATCACCATCTTCCTGGTCGTGGGAAAGATGATGTTTCGCGCCAGAACCGACAAGCCGGATGCGTCGGCTGGGGGAGATTCGGCGAAGGAAAAGCTCGATATCGCTCGGCAGACGCTTCCCTATGGGGTGCCGGTTTGCCTGGCCAGTTGGATCTTTCTTCTACTGCGACTGGTCATCCTGCTGAAGACGCCGCTCGAAAACGGCTAACCAGCGGCTATTTCTGGGGAAAATGGTCCGTTTCCCGGGTGAAACGGACGCCCCTGTAATTACACTAAGAACCAAGACACGCTTCGGTACGACAGGATGTTGTTCCGCAATTTCGGCACGGATCGCCGCTGAATTCAGATTTAGAAACAGCAACGGATCGCGCTAGCGGAGCGAGCACAATGTCTCGGTTGAGTCCTGGAACGTTATTATTGGGCGTAGTCGCCGTCATGTTCGGCTTGTTGGCCGCTTATGTGGTCCGCAAGAACATGACGCGAGAAGAGCCGGCGCCGGTCGTGGAAACGCCCCCGCCACCGGTCGAAACGTATGTCGTTCCGAAAGCGGCCGCCAATCTGATGGCGGGCCGTACCCTGACCATGGGCGACGTGGTCATCTACCGCTACACGCAAGAGCAGGTCGACGCTCAGCCGCTGCCGAGCGGGTACATGGTCAGCGCCGAGCAGATCATCGGCCGCACCTTGAAACAAGAACTGGCCGATAAGTCGGTCTTTACGCCCGACATGTTCTATCCGGAAGGAACGGGCCCCGGCATCGTTCAGGATCTGGAGCCAGGCCAACGCGCGTTCACCGTGCGAGTCGAATATGACGAAGCGGTCGAAGGGTTTGCTCGCCCCGGCACGAAGGTCGACGTGTTGTTTCGCGTCGACGCCGATGTCGAAAATGAGTTGCCGCAAACGACCGTGACGCTGCTGCAAGAAGTCAAAGTTCTGTCGTTCGACGCCAGTCCGTTGTCGGTCAATCCTATTGCCGATCCCCGCGTGGCCCGTCGACGTCAGACGGCGACCGTGACCCTGGCGGTGCAACCGCAGGACGTCATCAAGCTGCAAGTCGCCGAGAACCACGGCACGTTCGCGCTGGCGTTGGTTTCGCCAGATGGGAACGCCGTTTCTTACGACGGAGCGCCGCGCACGTTGTCGGAACTGATGGACCGCCGCCCGCCGTTGCGAACGATGATGCGGGTCTATCGCGGCGCGAGCATCTCGGAACTGGAGTTTCGCGAGAATGCTGACGGCCGCGATCAGTTGTTCCGCGCGTCGCAATCGCAGGACGCTGTCGACGCCGCGGCCGATGTCGCCGTCGCCAGCTAGCCGAGTCTCTTTCTCCCCCATCTTCGTAGGCAATCGCGCGATGATCATGTCCAGCCAAACCGCGGCCGACCGAGAAATCGACCAGGACGAACTGGAGTTCCAGCGTCTCAAGACGTCGCTGCATGCCGAGATGGTCGACTCGCTCGACTTGGGCGCCGTCACCAGCCGAAACGAAGAGGCGATCCGCGACGACATTCGCAACCTGTCGAGCAAATACTGCCAGCGCAAGAACCTGAAGCTGAATGACGAAACCCGCCGTCGTCTCGAGAAAGAGCTTGACTACGAACTGTTTGGTCTGGGGCCGATCGAGCCGCTGATGAAGGACCCCTCGATCAGCGACATTCTGGTCAACGGCGCCGCCGAGGTTTACATCGAACGTCACGGCCAGTTGGAACTGACCGATGTGATTTTCGCGGATGACGCCCACGTGCTGCGAATCATTCAGCGCGTCGTCGGCCGGGTAGGGCGCCGGATCGATGAAGTGAGCCCGATGGTCGACGCTCGCTTGCCGGACGGATCGCGGGTAAACGCCGTCGTGGCGCCTCTGGCGTTGGGCGGACCAAAAATGTCGATTCGCCGATTCGGCATCGAGCACCTACATCTGAAGAATCTGATCGCGACCGATTCGCTCTCGCAAGAGATGGCCGATTTTCTGCAGGCCTGCGTCGCTTCGCGGATCAGCTTCCTGATCTCCGGCGGTACCGGTGCCGGTAAGACCACCTTGCTGAACGCCTTGTCGGCGTCGATTCCGCATGACGAGCGGATCGTCACGATCGAAGATTCGGCCGAACTGTTGTTGCAGCATCCGCACGTCCTGGGCATGGAAACCCGGCCCTCCAACAGCGAAGGCGCCGGCGCCGTCACGCAGCGCGACCTGGTTCGCAACAGTTTGCGGATGCGTCCCGATCGCATCATCGTCGGCGAAGTGCGCGGGCCTGAAGCGCTCGACATGTTGCAGGCGATGAACACCGGTCACGAAGGTTCGCTGACGACGATTCACGCCAATGATTCGCTCGACGCGCTGGCCCGGCTAGAAATGATGGTCGCGATGACTGGTTTTGAGTTGCCGGTCAAAGTGGTTCGCCAATACGTTGCCGCTGGAATCAAGTTGGTGATTCATGTCGCCCGCTTGAAAGGGGGCGTTCGTCGCGTCACCCGCATCGCCGAGATTCGCGAAGTCAACGAGAACGGCGATTACGTCTTGGACGACATCTTCGGGTTCCGCCAAGAAGGACTCGACGAACATGGCCGGGCCAAAGGTCGCTTTTACGCTACCGGTTACTGGGCCGTTTGTCGAGAACGCTTCGCCGACGCGGGCGTCGATTTCGACGAGAACGTCATGCAGAAGCATGAATCGGATCCGATCTACGCCAAGTACATCAACTCGGTCGGCCGAGTCGCCCTGTCGAGCGAAGAGTCCGGCTTGATTGATCTGGCGGCGGATGCCGACCACCGCCATGAGCCCGCTGATCGAGAGGAGGAGTCGTAGTGCTCGATAATCTCGATCCCAACATCATCGCCGTGCTGATCTTTGCGGGCGTCGCTTCGGTGGCCGCGTTCATTTTTCTGGCGGTCAAAGAGCTGGCGTATGGTGGACAGAGCGGTTCGTCGACATTGGTCGGACTGCGGCAGTTTCCGCCCCGACGTAATTTGACCGAAGGTTCGTCGATCGGCGAGTTCGATCATTGGTTGACCCGCACGTTGTATCTCTCGGGCGTCGATTTCGGGCCGACGATGGCGGTGACGTTGTTGCTGGCGATCGGACTGACATGCGGCTTGGCGGCGTTTGTGTTTACCGAGGATCCGCTGGTGACCGGTTTGGCGACCGTGCTGGGGATCTTTGCCGGACTGGGCGTGTTGATCTGGATCAAGCGTCGTCGCTTACAGGCGTTTCAAACGCAGTTCCCCGGGGCGCTAGAGTTAATTGCACGTGCCGTTCGGGCCGGCGAAAGCTTTGAGCAAGCCGTTCACTTGGTGGGCGAGACAAGCGAAGATCCGATCGGTATCGAGTTCCGCCGCTGTGCCAAACAACTCGACGTCGGTTTGCCGGTTCCGGCCGCGATGGAAGGAATGGCGGATCGCGTCGAATTGATGGACGTCAAGATTTTCGCCACCACGATCAGCGTCCATCGCGAGTCAGGCGGCGCCTTGCCCGAAACCCTGGATCGGTTGGCGGCGGTCATTCGCGACCGGATGGCGTACCATCGCCAATTGCGGAGCATCACCAGCGCCGGGCGAATGTCGGCGACGATTATTTCGCTGCTCGCACCGCTGCTGCTGTTGTTCTTCCTGCTGTTTCAACCGGAGTACTTCAGCGAGTTCTTCTCTCATCCGTGGGGGCGATACTTGTTGCTGTTTGCCTTGATTAGCGAGGCGCTTGGTCTTTATTTCGTCTATCGCCTGGTGAAGGCCGACTACTAAATGGCCAACCAAAAAGCGGATCGTCAGAGTTACTTCCCATGAACAACCCCATGCTACTGGTCGTCGGCGCCTTCTTTGGCGTCACCCTGTTGATCTATCTGGTAGGGCGGTTGTTGCTTTCCAGCGATCGGAACCAGCCCGACGCGATGCTGCATCCCGGGGCCAAGCCGTCGATCGGTTTGGGGCGGATGACGCGGGCCTTCGCCGGAATCGTGCCGGTCTCTTCGTCGTCGTACGAGACGCTGCAGAAAGACATGGTCAAAGCGGGCTACTATCACCGTGACGCGGCGGATGAGTTTCTCGCGGTGCGTAACGCGGCGCTGGTTGCCTGGATTATCTTTGTCGGCGTCGCCTTGGTGGCGATTCCGGATCTGAGCGAATCGCTGACGCAGTTGATCTTGATCTTCAGCGTCGCGGTCCTGATTTTGATCTTCGCGATTCCGCGCGTCATTATCAGCTCGCAGGCGTCAGCCCGCGTTAGTCGTATTCAGCACGCATTGCCCGACGCGCTCGACATGATCACCATGACGACCACCGCGGGGCTGCCGCTGCAAAAGTCGATCAAGCGGGTCAGCGACGAGATGGTGCAAGCGCACGAAGACTTGGCGTGCGAGTTGATGATCATTGATCGTCAGGCTGAAACCGGCTCGCTCACCCAGGCGATTCAGAACTTCGCCAAACGGTTAGAGATCCCAGAAGTCAACGCGTTGTCGACGCTCGTTACCCAAGCGCAGCGCATTGGCGGCAGCGTAGCGGGAGCATTTCGCGAGTTTGCCGACAGCATTCGACGCACGCGGCGCCAGTTGGCCGAAGAGCGGGGGAATCAGAACTCGATCAAGCTGCTGATCCCGGTCATCTTTCTCTTGGCCCCGCCGATCTATATCTTGCTGCTGGGGCCATCGGCGTTGCGGCTGCATGACTTCATGACTACCGGCGCCCAGGAAGGTGGAGCGCTTGACCAGAACACGTCGGCCGCGGCGAGCCCGCTGCCAGAGCGGTACGAGTCGCCGTAGTTACTCGCTTCGCCGCGTGTCACGCAGCGTGTTTTCGGCAAAGCCCAGTCGTTGAGTAGCGCTCGGACTGTCGCTGATGGTCTGCTTCATCTGATTCAGCTTCAACGACGGCGGAATCGACATGATCTGCGGGTAGTGCAGGCCCGACTTGCTGGTCATCGCCGACTCGACCTTCGTTTCCAGCGACGCTTGACCGGCGTCCACGACCAACTGTTGCGTCTGCGCGGCATCGGCAACGGTGTTGGACGGGTTTTGCGGGGCCATGTAGGCGACCGGCGCGACCTGTTTGGGCGTTTCTTCTTCGGAGGCGGCGACGACAGGAGCTGCGGTTCGCTTCTGCGCCACCTGGTCGGCCGTTTTCTTCTCACGCTTGGTCGGAACCTTTCGCACCGGTTGGATGTGACCCCGCTTGCTGGCGATCTGCACCAGGGCTTGGGCGGCGCGTTTTAGTTCGGGGTTCATTTCCAGGGCCTGGTGGTAGTTGCCTTCAGCCGACTCCAGATCTCCCATCTGCGACTGGATGAAGGCGAGGTTGGCGTAAGCTTCCCCTTCGTCGACCGCCAGCATGAAGTGTTTCAGGCTCTCTTCATACCGCTGTTGTTCGCCCAGAATCAGCCCCAGGTTATTGTGCGCGGCGCGATACGAGCCGTCGGTCGCCAGCGACTTTTGGAAGTACTGTTCAGCGCCTTCCGTTTTGTTCTGCAGGTAGAGCCAATAGCCGTAGTCGTTGTAGAACTCGGCGGTTTGCAGGCCGCTGGCTTCGGCGGCTGTAAAGTACTTGCCGGCTTCGTCGTGGAGGCCCCGTTTGGCGGCCATCACACCCAGGCGATGGTTGGCGACGACGTTGTCGGGTTGCTCTTTCAGGATCGCATGGTAAATGCGTTCGGCCGACTCCGACTTGTCTTGACGTTCCGACAACCGCGCTAGACTTAGCTGTTGGCTATAGTTGGCCGGACCAGGATGAGCTGAGGAGAAGAGTCCGCCTCCCTGCCCAAACGGCGCCGAGGCGCAGCCGACGCAAGCGACGGAAACGAGCAAGGCGATCGGAGCGTATTTGGCCATGATGTTCGCTACTTTATTCGGTTGAAAGTCGTTCAATATCGGGGTGCGCTGGTCGGTCTTGCGGAAAGACGATTAGAAGAAACCGCCGCCGCCGCCAAATCCGCCGCCGAAGCCTCCGAATCCGCCACCAAAGCCGCCGCCGTTGCGGCCACGTCCGCCAATCCGCGAATTGCCATAGGCGGAGGCCGCTTCCGAGGCGTTCAAACCTTCCGAGAAGGATGGCGCCACGACGACGCGGTTCTCGGCGTCGGCGACGCCCATGTGCACCAGCGCCGAGACGACGACCTGACGACGTTTCTCGTCGATCTCGCTGTTGTAGTGGACCGGGTATTTGTAGGTGCTGCGAGGATCGACGCTCGTCTGGCTGCGCTCAACCACAACCGGAAAGCCGACCCCTTCCTTCATCTTGGCGGCGATCTGCTTGACGTGATCTTCGCCGTAGTCGTTCAGACGCCAGGCTTTGACGTTGCGGACCTTCTCTTCCGGCACGCTCGCTTCAAACTCGTGCATGTAGATGACGAACTTGGCGGCTTCCGCATTTTGCTCTTGGGCTTCGTTCATCTGATCGATCACCGAACCGAGCGGCGGATAGGGCGCCGGTTCGATGATGCCGTGCCGGTGGCAGCCTGTCACGGCGCCGAACATCACGACCGACAGGCCGAATCCAGCGACAATGTTGCGGCGTTTTTTCATCGGGAAGGTCCCTCAGTGATGGCTAGGTGAAAAATGTATCGAGAACAACGAAGGTGGGGGCGAGCCAGACTAGTCGGAGAAGCCGGCTGGTCCGTGGACGTAATACCCTTCGCTTTCCTGATATTGACCGCGGCACTTGCGAGCCTCGCGCTTGAGACGCACTTGCTCGAAGTTCTGGTGGTGAATCTGATGGCGATAGGTCGGCCAGACCGTGCTGCGGAAATCGTAGCCCGGCAAGCCTTCGATCTGCTGATGCAGGAAGAACTCTTTGTCGGTCGGGTCGGTCACTTCCATGCCCGGCAGGTAGAGCGGCACCTGGTCGCGTTCCATCGGGTGGACCAACTCGGGGCTGACCAGGATGACCAATTCGGTTTCGATCCGGCGGGTCGTCTGGCTGCCGAAGGCGGCGCCGACGTAAGGAATGTCGCCCAACAGCGGGAAGCGAGAACGGGACGCTTCTTGTTCGTCTTGAATCAAACCGGCGATCGCCAGCCATTGACCTTCACGCAGATCGACCGTCGTGACGGCGCCGCGAATATCGAGACCCGGCACTCCATCGACGCTCAGGTTTTGATTGACCGAGCTGACCGACGGCGCCACCGACAAGCGAATCATATCTTTGTCGGTCACCGTCGGAGTGAAGCTGACCTGCGTACCAAAGCCGCGGAACGAGGTGCTGACGGCGCCGATGCCGCCGACGCCGACTGCCGTGGGAACGGCGAATTCGCCGCCCGCGATAAAACTGGCCGATTGGCCGCTGAGGGTCATCAAGGTCGGCTCGGCCAGGATCTTGGCGGTCCCATTGCTGCTGAAGGCGCGAATGAACAGCTCGACGTCGCCCCCATCCAGAATGGCCGACAGGTTGCCGGCGCCGCCCATGATGGTGTGGGCGATCGAGAACGAATCTTCCACCACCGAGAAGTCCATGCCAAGTTCACGCGCCGCTTCTCGCGACAGTTCCGCAACGCGGACCTTCAGCATGACTTGTTGTTCGCCAGGGACTTCCAGCAGGTTAATTAGCGAAGTCGTTTGCAGGTCTTCGGCGTTCGGCAAGCGAGCGACCGAGCCGACGTTGACGGCGCCGCCGTTAGTCAGGTTCCCATTTTGGTTGACCGTTTGCTCGCCGACGACCGCCAGAATCTCGGCCGCCTCTTTGGCGTCGCGGGCCTGGCCGCGGATGATCAGTTTGTCGGCGATCGGGAAGAGTTGAACGCGGCTATAGGGGAATAGCTCGTTGATTCGCGCTTGCAGTTTGCCGAACTCCAGGTCGGCTCGATCGTCCTCTTGCTGCACGATAATCAGATATCGCAGCGTCGAGACGGTGCCGTCCGGATTGTTGAACCAGAGCGTCATCGTCGTCTGGCCGATTTGCGAGCCGATCACTTCCAACTCCGTCGGCGAGAATTCGTTGACTTCGACGATCGACGGATTGGTGATTGCGATACGGAAGACCGGCGCCTTGGTGCGGACGATCTTTGACTGCGACTCGAACAGACTGAAGATCAGCTCCGGTTCGAGTACCTCGTCAATCAGGTCGGACTGCTTTTGCAGCGTCGCCGAATTGGGGCTGGAGAGCTGCTCAATTTGGTTGGGCGCCGGCAACAATTCTTGCGCCTGGCCCCGCGCAATTCCCCACGAGCAGAGAATGATCGTCAGAGCCGCAAATGCGTTGGTTGTGTTGCGCATCGTCATCCTATTGGTCTTTCTATGTCGCAGCCGCCGTGGCTTGACGCGCAGATTCTTAGTCCGTCTGCTGAGTCAAGATGATCGGCAATGTCCTTTAGGATCGGAAAAGCTCTGCAGGTCAGTTCAGTCTGGTTGGCAAAATCCAATGATTTTGATGATTCTTCCTGATCGAGCGGCGCCATGCTGGCAGGTCAGAACGCTAGCGATGTACCCGGAAAATGGAGGTTCGGGCGGTTTGCGTAGTACGAAGAGATCTGCGCAAGCTCTCTGGGTGGATCCGGTTTTTCTGAGAACCGGCGACGCGATGTCCGAACTTAGGAAGGAGGCGTGACTCAAAGTCTGGGGTGCGTCCAGTTCCTGACGTTCTATCTGGGAAAGTAGCGGACGATGGTTCAACTTACATTTCTGGTTGCCGTAGCCGCCGTGTCGGCTCATCCTGGTCATGGCAGCACGACTCGCCATCTGATCCCGCCGTCGCTCCGCGAAAAGCCAGCAGTGCAGGCGCCGGCCAACGAGATCGGAACCGGCGTCATCAAACCGAGCGTCGCCAAAGCTAACGTCGTACAGCCGGTGAAGTACAACGCACCGACCGTCGCCGCGTATCCTGAAGAAACCGTCATCGAAGTCGCGCCGACCGAGCTCGAAACTTCGGCGGTTGATATATCGTACGCCGCGTCGCCGGTCGACTATACGTCTGGCCATGGCGAGGCCTACTTCGACCGGACCTCACGTCGCAGCGATCAGTACTATCACGGTTGCGAGCAGTACTACAGCTTCTGGTCCAATCACTGTATGCCGGCCGTCTGGTGCTGCCCCGGCAACATGCGACAGCATTTCCCGTACGAAGCCTCGCCCCACTTCTACTATTACTTCCGTCCGTACAACGCCGCGATGATCGCGCCGCAGCAGGTGGTCGCCGAGCAGTGGGTCGCCAACCCGCGCTTGCCATACTCGAACGACGTATTTGAAGAAGTCTACCGCGACTTCGACGCGAAGTTCGCCCCGCCGGCCGAATTGATCACGCCGTAGCGGCGCCGCGAGATTCGCACATGCCGTTCGTACCGAAAAGCCCCGCCGCCAATAGCGGGGCTTTTTGATGCGCCTCGCTCGAAAATGGCGATCCCGATACAATCTAGGCAATGCGGCACGGCTTTGCCGCACTTGCGCAAACGCTGGTAGGAATGCGATGGAGAGCAGACGAATACTGGGAATTGACCCCGGGCTGAACATCACCGGTTACGCCGTGGTCGAAGCGAAAAACCGCCAGGTGAAAATCATTGAGGCGGGCGTCGTGCGAGGCAAAGCGCGCGGTTCTTTGCCAGCCCGCGTGCGCGAAATCTACGATGGCGTGCGGGATGTGATCGAGACGCTCAAGCCCGAGGCGATGGCGATCGAGCAACTGTATTCGCACTACGAACGCCCCAAGACGGCCATCATCATGGGGCATGCCCGCGGCGTCCTCTGCCTGGCCGCCGAACAGGCCGGTCTGCCGATCCATCATTATTCGGCGACCCAGATCAAGAAGCTGCTGACCGGATCAGGTCGGGCCCCCAAAAGCCAGATGCAACTTTCGGTGCAGCGCGAACTGGGGCTGGCGGAAATCCCCGATCCGCCCGACGTCGCCGACGCTTTGGCCGTGGCCCTCTGCCACTATTATCTCGAGAGCTCGCCGACGCAGGTTGCGTAACGGCGTCGGTATCCTCTAAAAACGTGGTTTCGCTTTTCTTTGCGCATCCAGGAACCCTCGCGTTGATTACTAAAATTACGGGCAAAGTGAACTCGGTCAGCGAGACGGCGCTGTCGCTCGCCGTCGGGGCTTTTGAATACGAAGTTCTGATTCCCGAGTTTGTTCGTCGACAATTGCAAAATCGCATCGGCGAAGAGATTTCGCTCCACACGATCGAGTACCTGGACGGCAACCCTCAGCAGGGGCGTCTGACGCCGCGAATTATTGGGTTTTCTGATCGAATTGAGCGAGAGTTTTTCGAGCTGTTTTGCTCGGTAGACGGGGTCGGCGTCCGAAAAGCTTTGCGTGCGATGGTTCGCCCGGTCCAAGAAGTCGCCTCGTTGATCGAAGAACAAGACGCCAAGGGACTGTCGGCGCTGCCGGGGGTTGGACCCGCCACCGCCGAGCGGATTGTGGCGAAGCTGCGCCGCAAGGTGCCGAAATTCGCCCTGTTGGTCGGTCGCAACGATATCCCCGAGGATCTGGCGCCGCGCGACGTCATCACCGAGACGTTTGAAGTGCTGCGGTCGCTGGGGCATAGCGAAAGCGACGCCCGCAAGTTGGTTGACGCAGCCTTGGAAGGGAAGAAGAAGTATAAAGACGTCGAATCGCTGCTACAGGCAGTGTATCAGCTGAGTCACTCTAGTTAAGTCCTCTAGTCTCGAGTCGTCCGTCCCATGTCCACTGCCGAAACGATCCCGCACGATGAATTGGTCCAACCGATCGACGACGACGTAGTCGACGCGGAAGTTGTGCCGCCGTCGGGCAACCCGTGCCCGGCGTGTGGATGTCCGGTCGAGCCGCAAGACAAATTCTGCCCCGCCTGCGGTACGCCGAGCGAAGTGGTCGAGCCGCTCAAACCGGTCAACAGCCAAGATGACCAGCACAAGTTCCTGCAATGCAATAGCTGCGGCGCCAAGGTCAGCGTGTCGATCGATCAGCGGGCCTTCGTCTGTCCCTTTTGCGATTCCAACTACGTCGTCGAATACTCGCCAGAGGTCGCCGGGCGGCAGCGTCCCGAGTTTGTAATCGGCTTTCAGATCACGCCAGAGCAAGCCGAGGCGAAGTTCTACGCCTGGATCAAAGACAACAAGTGGTTTCGTCCCGGCGATCTACGGTTGGCGAAAGTGGCCGAGAAGCTGCGAGGCGTCTATCTGCCGTTTTGGGGTTTTACGATGTTGGCCGAAAGTCGCTGGTCGGCGTCGATCGGCGAATATTGGTATCGCACCGAAACGTATACCACGATGGAAAACGGCAAGATGGTCACCAAGACCCGGACCGTGACCGAGACCGAGTGGTGGCCGCTGGATGGAGAACATCATCGCTACTATAGCGGCTATATGATTTCAGCCAGCAAAGGACTGCAGCAAGCGGACGCCGACCGGATTAAACCGTTTAACTTGCCGGCGCTAAAGCGATACGAGCCGTTTTATCTGGCAGGCTGGAGCGCCGAAGAGTACTCGATCGAAAAGAACGAAGCGCTGCAGATTTGTCGCCAAGAGTTCTATCGCCGCGAACAGGCGAACATCGCCGGGTTCCTGCCGGGGAACACGCATCGTAGTTTGGTCGTCGATACGCAATTCAGCCGCGAAAGCTCAGACCTTTGTCTATTGCCGGTCTATTTGCTCAGCTACCGCTACAAAGACAAGCTCTATCGCTTTCTGGTCAACGGCCAGACCGGCAAGATCGCTGGCGACAAGCCGATTTCGTGGCAGCGGATCGGCGGGGTGATCGGCGGCGTCGTGGGGCTGTTGGTCCTGCTGGTGATTCTCATCCTGATTCTCAAGTCGCTGGGTTAGGAGCAGGATGAGCGAACGACTCGAAAAATGCCAGAACTGCGGCGCCCTGATTGACGAAGAGGATCTCTTCTGCGGGAACTGCGGAACCGAAGCGCCCCATCGTGAAGGACGCGAAGCGGACAAGGCGACGATGACGACCCTCAGCTTTGACTGCGAGGGATGCGGCGCTTCGATGAGCTATTCGGCCAAAGAGGGAACGCTCCGCTGTCCGTTTTGCGGCAGTGAGAAGCTCAAGAAAAAGAAGGATCACAAAACGGTCGCTCCGCAAGCGGCGATTCCGTTTGCGGTCGATCGATCGCAGGCGGAAAGCCTGATGCGGGACGCGCTCAAGAAGGGGTATTGGCGCCCCAGCGACTTGTCGACCGCCGCCATCATCGAGAAGATTACGCCGATCTACGTGCCGTTTTGGGTTTTTCAGGCGAAGGTTTTCAGCAACTGGACCGCCGACACGTCGGACTTGCCGTTTGGCTCGACCGGCGATTGGCGGCCCGTCTCGGGACAGCATCAAGCCGAATACCGTGGTTTGCTGGTTGGGGCGAGCGGCGCACTGACGCCGCATGAGACCGATGCGATCGGGCCGTTTCGCCTGGATGCGGCGGCTGAACCGGCCTCGGTCGATTTCGACTCGTTCACGGTCGAGGATTTTAAGGTGTCGCGAAAGTACGCGCGACCCTACGCCCGCAACGGACTGGAGGAGCTCGAGCGTCAGGCCTGCGACGCCGAATATGTTCCTCCCCGCAGTCGGAACGTCAAAGTGAACATGCGGATCCAGGACATGTCGAGCGAGCCGATGTTGCTGCCGATCTGGATCATGGCCTACCGCTACAAGGACAAGGTCTATCGCTTTCTGATCAACGGGCAAACCAGCAAGACCTTCGGTCAGGCTCCGGTTTCTTACGCCAAGATCGGGGTCGCCGTGGCGGCGACGGTCGGCGTTGCGTTGGCCGTACTGGCGGCGATGGCCATTTGTGCTGGACTTGCCGGACGGTAACCTTTTCTCCCCCCAATTGTCTTCTGCCGGCGTTCCTTACGCGTAGGTAGATAGTCCCATTCTTCTGTTCATGGGACCATCACCTATTAGCCAAGGGAGCGGGCCATGAGCGACCGGCGTCAAGATTACGCCCAGGCGATCCACTTCGCCGTCGAGACCTTTGAGCGGTGGCGGCAAGAGGGCTGTCTATCGGCGGAACATCATCAAGAGATTTTGGGGCAATATCGCGAACTGGCTGACAACCCGTCGGCGATTCCGCCTGTCGAATTGCAAGAGCCGCCGAAAGGGGAAGAGGAGGGGAGCCTGGCCCAAGAGTTCCGTTATCTCACCTTTCTTGATCGAGAGATCGATCGTCACTTGCAGAGCGGACGCTTGAATCTGGCCGAGAAAAGCTTGTGCCAACGGCAGAACCGCTCTCGCGGACGTGACGTGCGGGCCCAACTGAATGTCAAACCGGCGACTGAACCGCGGGCCGAAGAAACGACTTCAGAACCAGCGACGGCGGAAGTGATCGACGAGCCGCAGCGCAGCTTCTTAGAAGTGGCGCTCGATCCGAAGACGCTGCAGTACTTGATGGCGATCGGGGGCGGCCTGTTGATGATCGGCCTGGTCATTTGGCTGGCGACGATCGGCTTTTTTGATGATCCGCTGACGGTGGCGATTTGTCTGGGGGCGGGGAACCTGGCGATCTTGCTGAGTGGCTTCGCGTTGATTCGCTGGTCGAAGTTTCAAACGGCCGGCCGAGGCGTGGCGCTGTTGTCCTGTTTGTTGATGCCGCTTCATTTGTGGTTCTACGACGCCCAAGGCTTGATCGTCTTGAACGAAGGAGGGCATCTGTGGATACCAGCGCTGGTAATTAGTTTGCTGTACGTGCTCATGGCGCGGCAGGTCCGCGATGCGATCTTTGTGTACGTCGTGGTGGGAGGCGCCACGTTGACTGGGCTGTTGATTCTGGCCGACCAGCATGTCGCCCAGTTCTGGCAAGGCGCCGCAGCGGCGACGCTCTTGATGGCGATCGCCGCGGTAGCGATTCACGCTGAGCGAGCCTTTCCGCCGGGCAATGGCGACTTCAGTCGAGACAAGTTCGGCGTGGCTTGCTTTCGCTCGGGGCAGATCTTGCTGCTAGGGGCGGTTTCGGTACTTGTTGGCTGGTGTGTGGCGGCCTGGTGTTACCAGTCGCTCCTGGTCGACCTGTGGCATGGATGGTTGCGAGGCCCTTTGACCTTCGACAGGCCATCGCTGGCCGACGACTTCGCCTTGAAGTCGCTGGCGCTGCTGCTCTCGATAGGCGCGGTCTATTTGTACGGGTATTCGCACTTTGTCGTCGAGCGGAGCGGCAAGTACCTGGTCGGGGCGATCGTCAGTTGCTTCTTCGCCGAGTTGGTGTTCCTCGACCTGCTGCCAATCGAGATCAAACCGGAAACGCTGATCCTGGCGATGTCCTGCACCTCGCTGCTGATCAACGCGGTGCGCCTGGTATTGATGCGGCGAACGGAACATCGTTTGACGCCGCTAATCGATCGACCGGCAGCCGAAACGATCACGCATGCGTTGGCGGTCGTGCTGTTGGCGGCGCCGCTGGCGATCGGCGTCTTTCAGTACCTGCAGATCGAGTACTTTGAGCCTGCCGCCGCGTGGAGTTGGATCTACGTAGCGGCGATGCTGGTGACGGCGGTAAGCTGTCGCTTTGGCGCCCACGTGGCGCTGAAGGACGAAGGAGACGCCGAACGAGTCTACTTCGGCGCGGCGGCGCTGGCGGTGATGCTGGCTTCGCTGGGCGGTTTGGCCTTGTTGGGATTCGGGGCCTGGCATGTGGCGGCGCCGATCATGATGGCGATTCCGGTCGCCTACCTGGTCGCTTCGCGATTCTACGAAAAACCGGCCGCCGGCGGACTCGAGATGGCGGCTCATTTAGCGACCGGCTTGTTGCTGGCGCATGCGATCGTTTCGTCGCTGGGCGTGATTGCTCCTTTAGGTGGGGCAGCAGTCGTCGCCAAGACGGTTCACTTGCGCTTGGCGATCTTCTTCGCCGAGGTTTGCTGCTTTTACCTGTTGGCGGCGCGACTGCAGCGGCATGCGGTGGGGGGCTACCTGGCGACGGTCGCCGGCATATTGGCGGCCTGGCAGGCGCTGTGGTATGCCGACGCGGGGATTGTCGGCGGGATCGCGACGTTCGCGGCCGCCGGCCTGGTGCAGTTGGGACTGTATCGCTGGCAGATCCTTGATCGGGATGAAAGTAAGACTGCATCGGACGCGATGTTCTTGGGAGGAAATCTGGTGCTGTCCCTCTCGGGCGCTGCCGGCATCTTGTATACGCTCAATCGGTTGCCGCTGCGTGAAATGGACGTTCGAATCGTTATTCTGTTGGTCGGCTTGGGAGTGGCGTCCCTGGCAGGGGCGGCGATGGTCGGCAACCGGCCGTGGCGTCGCGGGTACGGCGTGTTGGCGGTCGTCCAGGCATTGACGTTGGTGATCTTCTGCGCCGCTTCGAGCAAGCTGTTGATTCACCAGAAGGTCGAACTGGCGGCGACGGTGATCGGCGCCTTGATGTTGGTCGTCAGTCACATTGGTTGGTATCGCGAGGAAGGGGAAAAGCAGGACGAGGTTTCGATCGGGTTGTGGATGGGAAGCTTGTTGTTGGCGGCGCCGATGACGGTTGCACTATTGTGGCGGCGATTTCAATTCGCGACCGACTTGTCGGCCTGGTGGATGTTCCACGAAATCGGCGTGCTGGCGATCGCCCTGGTGTTGTTGGGAGTTGGCCTGGTTTGCCGCGTGCGGGGGACGACGATTACCGGCGGCGTTGCGCTGCTGCTCTACTTCGGCTCGCTGGTTTGTTATGTGCAACTGCCGAGCGTGTTGCAGAACGTGGCGGTCGCGATGATGATCGGCGGGGGACTCTTTTTCGGCGTCGCCCTACTGTTGAGCCTCTATCGTGACGCACTCCTTGCCTTGCCCTCGCGGGCGAAACGTCACGAGGGAGTCTTCAAAGTGTTGTCGTGGCGTTAACGGCGAAGAAAATAAATGGAGCCGATTCGCCCAAAAAAAACGATTCGGCTTCGTTCGCCGTCGTATTACTAGCGTAAACCTATATCCGCCCTGCGAAGGAGAAAAATATGTTCACTCGTTTTCTGTCCGCCTTGTTGTTGTCGGCAGTCGTCGCTCCGCTGGCGATTTCGGCCGAGCTAGAAGTGGATCCTCAGCAAGATTGGTATGGCAAGACGCCTGACAATTCGCTGAAAAGCTTAGCGCCAAAGTCAGGCTTTGTTGCCGATTCCGACGCTTGGGAGAAACTGTGGACCGCCTGGCGGCCGAACGAGGAATTGCCGAAGCTCGACTTTGATCGACAGATTGTGCTGGTCGGCGTCGTCGACGGGCCGAACCGGGTCATGATGCGTCCTACGCTCCAGGCGGATGATATTCGTTTTATCGCGGCCGGCACCCGGATGGCCGGGCCCGGTTTCGCTTATCGCCTGGTTGTGGTGGACAAAGGGGATGCGAAGAAGGTGAACGGAAAGGCGATTTCCTCAGGCTCAACCGGCGAAGGTTCGATCGAAGTGACGGTCGTTGGCACGCTTGAGTCCGGCTTGTTCGCCATCGGGGGAGAGACGACCGGCGCCACCATCACCGCGCAGGGAATTACGTGGGAGCTTGACTTGGGAAACGACGCCGCATTTCGCAAGCTGGCCGAAGAGCAGAGCGGCAAGCAAGTGAAGGTAGTTGGCAGCCTTCAGTGTAAGGCTGGCGTTGAAATCGCGGATCGTTGGATCGTCACGGTGCAGCGGATCACCGCCATCGACTAGCGCCAGGCGTTCGCAACGTCGCGATTGTAAGACCGACGGACGAGTAGGTACTCGTCCGTCTTTCTGTTGTCAGCTCGCTTGCTGCTCAAGCGTTGTTTCTAACCGCAACTGACGCCCAGACGACCGGCGAACTGGCAAAATCGGTTGTTTCACGCGCGCATCCGTCGCAATGGTTACGGTCGGTTAGGCGAAGTGTGCGCGGTGCCGCACCTGGCTTCGGCAATCCGTAGTTGCACAAACCGCGTGAAGTTCAGCTGAGACAAGGAGTTATCAAACGCTAGTCAATTGCTGTTCGATTCTTTCCCTCTATTTCGCTCGCTTGCTGACCACAGAAGTTGGCGTATGGTTTCAGAGGTCGCAATAGCGTCAGTTTGTCGCTTATGGTTTTGCCCGCCATGACAGGCTGATTGCGGCTCATGCCCACAAAACTTGGACGACATAGCTCGCTAGCCAGAGGCGTCGTCGAAGTCATCCTACCAAGGTTTGAGAGGATCCCTGCTATCCACTTGCACGGAACCTCTTCGCGATAAAGTTCCTACCTAAATCGCTAAATTGACCGCATGGTCGAAACGGGGGCAAAACATGCTGGCGCAGCTGAAGAAAGAAAAGAAACGCAAGCGGCGACACCTACTGGCGAAAGCGAACAAGCCGCCGCTTCTCTTAAGCGTTGACGACGACCCGGATTACCAAAACCTGCTCGCGTTGCGAATGCGTGAGTACGAGGTCGAATTCGAGCCCGCCTACTACGGGATCCAGGGAATTCGGGATCTGATCGTGCGTCGTCCCGATCTGATTCTGATGGATCTTGAGATGCCCAACGGCGATGGCGAGTTCTTGCTCGACTGCGTGCGGACCAACCCGTCGACCCGCAATCTACCGGTGGTCGTCCTGACCGGCACGCGCGATGAAGCGCGGAAGAAGCGGATCCTGGCCGGCGGCGCTGACCTGTTTCTGACGAAGCCGATTCCGTTTGACGGGTTGCTTGAGCGCCTGAGCAAATTTGTGCGGATTCGCCGTCGAGAAGAGCAGGTGTACCGAAAATGAATCTGGAAGCGACCAAAATTCGGGTTCTGGTACTCGAGGATGACGCGGACGACTACCGGCTGATCGCTCGCCAACTCTCGGCGGCGGGAAGCATGTTTGACGTTCAGTGGGTGCAAACTCTCGAAGAAGCCTCGCAGCGATTTTGCGAAGAGGATTTCGACGTGATTGTTACCGACCTCACGATTCCCGATAGCGTCGGTCTCGAAACGGTCTCCACGTTGCGGGCGGTCTCGGCCACGACGCCGATCCTGGTGCTGACGTCGCTAGAAGACGAGAGCATGGAGAGCAAGATCCTATCGGCCGGCGCCCAAGATTATCTGCTGAAAGGAGAGTTGGCCGGACGCACGGTCAAACGCGCGATCTTGCACGCCGTTCAGCGACAGCGATCGCTCAACGAGGTGACCAGTTTGGTCGCGGAGTTGAAAGAGAGCCAGGGCCTGATGACGCAGCAGGCGCGTCTGCTGAAGCGAAAAAATCGCCGCTTGAAACAACTGTACAAAACCGCGCAGGAATTTGTCGACAACGTCTCGCATGATTTCCGGACGCCGCTGACCGTCATCATCGACTACGTGGCGCTGATCCGCGAAGGATTGGCGGGCGAAGTGAATGACGAGCAAAAACGGATGCTTGCGAAGGTCTCAGTCCGGGCCGACGATCTCAATAACATGGTCGACGACTTGCTGGACGTCAGCCGGATCGAATCGGGACTTCTGGGCGCCTGGCGCCGCAACGTCGATCCTACCGAGATTATTCGACACGCCGAGTCGCTCTTGTCGCCGCGGGCCTTCGCCAAACAGATCGCCTTCTTCGTCAATTGCAAGCCGGACCTGCCAGAGGTCTATTGCGATGCGGAGAAAGTGGGCCGGGTGATCACCAACCTGGCCGTTAACGCCATCAAGTTCACGCCCGAGGGAGGACGGGTGGAACTGTGGGCGAAACCGGATCACGAAAGGCGGGAACTGGTGATCGGCGTGACCGACACGGGGCCCGGCATCGATGCGGAGTCGCTTGAGAAGTTGTTCCTCCGTTTTAAGCAGCTCGATCAAGGCGTGAAAGAGTCGGCGAAAGGCTTTGGCCTGGGGCTCAACATCGCGCAGCGCCTCGCCAAGCTGAACCTGGGCGAACTGAATGTGACGAGTAAGGTCGACGAAGGGAGCGAATTCTCATTTGGAATTCCCTTTGCCTTGCCGACCGAAGTGATGCGGCGTTGGCTTGAGTTTCGCCGTAGCTCGAAGGATTCGCTGCAACTGATTGAAATTAAGATCGACGACCGCGTTCCGGCGCCCGTTCCGAAGGAGTTTGACGGCTTCCTCAATTGCCTGTTGCGGATCGACGATCTGTTGTTACGCGTCGATACCAATCGCTGGCTGTTGGTGATGACCGCCTTTCCGACCGAGTCGGACGAGTGGTTCCGCCGCGCTAAAAAGGAGTATGACAAGCACAGCCGCAATCGACCGATGGGGCCCCTGCCTGCCTATCACGCCGAGACGATCTGCCAATGGAGCTCGCAAGAAAGCGTAGCGAAGATCCTGAAGCAGTTCGACGCGTTGTTGTTGGAGTCGCCAACGGCGAATTTCATCGGTTGATGAGTGCGAGTTGATGAAGGGGAAGTTCAATGTGCCGGAACAAACGAGTCTTGGTGATCGACGATGAAACCGACATTCAGCTAGGCGTTAGTTGTTGGTTGCGTCACGCCGGCTACGAAACGATCATTGCGAAAGATGGATTCGAAGGGTTGGAGATCGCCGGCCAAACGACGCCTGATTTAATCCTGTTGGACATGTTGATGCCGAAAATGGATGGCTTGAAGACCTTGGGAGAACTGCGGGCCAAGACCGAAACCGGCGATATTCCGGTCGTGATGCTGTCGGCGAGCCTACGCGACGAGCAGCGGGCCTTGGACGCCGGCGCTCGCTACTTTGTGAAAAAACCATACGAGGGAAAGCGACTCGTTTCGACGGTCAACGCCGTCTTTGACGAAGCGGCGACAGAACCACCTGAAGTTGTGCAACCATGAAGTTGGAGAACGTATCGATGGGCTTTCGAACGCTGATTGCGGATGACGACGCTGATATTGTCGAACTGTTGGCGTTTCATTGTCGCCAGAAAGGACTTGGGGTTCACTTCGCCTGCAACGCAATGACGACGTTGCAAAAGGCGGAGCGAGTCATGCCAGACGTGATTATCCTCGACGTTAACATGCCGCAGGGTAACGGCCTAAGCGTATGTGAAATGCTGGCGAATCATCATCGCCTAAGCGGAGTCCCGGTCATCATTTTGACCGGCTGCTCCAGCGAAGAGACGATTCGCCGATGTCATTCGTTGTGCGCCTACTACGTTCCGAAGTGTGCGAACATTTGGGCGCGGATCGAACCGCTATTGGATGAACTCTTGACTACCGGAGAAGAAACTCATGCAGTCGCCAGCTAAACCGAATGTTCCGTCGTCCACCGACGATGCGAAGCACAATGTAGAGATCGACGATATCTTCGCGATGTGCTCCGCCGGCGCCGATGACGCGTTGTGGGGCGAAGATTTCGAGCGGCTGGAGCCCGGGTCGGAACGTCCGTGGGTGTTGACGATCGAAGATGATGACGACTTCGCCGCGATGTTGCGGATCAAGCTCGAAGAGGTCGGCTTCCGCACAATTCGCGCTGGGGTCGGCATGGAAGGCTATCGTCGCGCCTTTTTTGACGCGCCGAAAGCGATCTTGCTCGACTACGAATTGCCGATGGGGCAGGGGGACTACGTCCTGGGACGGCTGAAAGAGTCGCCGGCTACCGCCAGCATTCCTGTGATTGTCCTGACCGGGCGACGCGATACGCCGCTGGAGCGAAAAATGCGAATGCTGGGCGCGGACGAGTTCTTGACCAAGCCGGTCGATTGGAATCGCCTGACTACGACGTTGACCGATTTGGTACCGGCATAGCCAACGTATGACTGTTCGGCGCGCAGGGAAACTCAAGAATGAGGGCGGCGATATGAGTCGACGGATCACTCTGTATCGACGCTTGTTGAGCTCGCACTTGCAGGTCGCCATGTTCGGACTTGGCGTCCTGCTGATTACGGCCGTCTTAAACGTGCTCGTGCGGAACTCGCTACCGCCACCGGCGGAACTAAGCCGCCTGGCGTCGGATATTGGCGACCAGCAGTCGGGCGAGCTGCTCCATCGCTTACAGTTGGCCAGAGACGCGGCGAACTTGTCGATGGTCGTCGCCATCGCTCTCTTTTTCGCGCTGCTCAACATCGCCTTCTTCGTCGCGCGGCGAAATGCCCGGCAATTGGTGGAGCCGGTCACAGCCCTGTCGCACGCGATGCATCAACTGGCCAATGGCGAACGGAAGGCCGACGTGCCGGTCGTATCTGACGATGAGTTGGGAGAACTGACGCGTAGCTTCAACCAGATGCGGTACGAAATTGACGCTCAGCATCGGGCCATTGTCGAAACCAACGACAAGCTGCGGCGATTCGAGTATCGATTTCGGGCGACTTTCGACCTGGCCCCAGCCGCGATGGTCATGATCGACAAAGCGGGAACTATTGTGCTGGTGAACGCCGCGACCGAAAAGCTGTTCGGCTATGCCCGCGACGAACTGATTGGGCAGCGGGTCGAACTGCTGGTGCCCGATCGCTATTGCGAAGAGCATCCCGCCAACCGGGACAAATACTTTCTGAATCCGACCGTGCGGCCGATGGGGGGGCGTCGCGACGTCTTTGGGCTGCGGAGCGACGGGGCCGAGGTTTCGATCGAAATTGGACTAGGTCCGCTAGAGACCGAAGAGGGGAATTTCGTCCTGGCGGCGATCGTCGACATCTCGGAACGAGAGCGTCTGAAGAACGACCTGGTCCGGGTTAACGAAACACTGGCGCAAAACAATGAAGAGTTGGAGCAGTTCGCCTACATCGCGTCTCACGATCTGCAGGAGCCGCTGGTCAAGATCTCGTCATACTGCCAACTGTTGAAAGAGGACAAGGGAGATCGACTCGACGAAGAGGGGATCGAATTCTTAGACGTCGCCATCGATGGCGCCGAACGTCTGCGAACGCTCATCCGCGACTTGCTCGAGTTTTGCCGGATCACGACCCGCGGCAAGCCGGTCACGTCGGTCAATCCGAATCGCGTCATCCAGGCCGTGATCGACAACCTGGAAGTGACCATCGAAGAGTCGGAAGCCGAAATCACCGTCGACGAATTTCCGCCGGTCATGGCGGATGAGAGCCAATTGGCTTTGCTCTTGCAAAACCTGATCGGGAACGCGATGAAGTACCGCAAGGAGGTTGCCCCCCGAATCCACATTGGCGGCCGTCCCTGCGAGCAAGAGTTCGAGTTTTGCATCAAAGACAACGGGATCGGCATCGACCCGAAGCACTTTGAGAAGGTATTCGTCATTTTTCAGCGGCTGCACAATCGCCACGAATTTAGCGGCACCGGCATCGGCCTGGCCGTCTGCAAGCGAATCGTCCAGCGCAGCGGCGGCCGGATCTGGGTCGAATCGACTCCTGGCCAGGGGAGCGCTTTCTATTTCACGTTGCCGCTGGGCGAAAATCGTCCAGCACGTGAGGAGAGCCTCGGTTTTGGCGAGGTTGCAGCTTCTCACTAGTGGCCGCGTTATTCAGCCGAGCAGGGTGTTGTTCTCGCGCGTGGAGATCAGCCCGATTCTTAGAACCTGCTCATCTGCTGGACCTGACATTTTACCGTCTCCGCCCGTGCCGCGAACAAAATCGGCCGCCTTTGTTGATCCCTTATCCGAAATTTGAGTGACCATTGGTGTCACTCTGGCGCCGTATGATTTAGAGATTGCTCAATTGACATTCCCCAGGTTGGGGGTGATAACTTTAGACACTGCACCGGAGGGGAGAAGAAATGAAGGTTGTTTATGTCGCAGGCCCATACCGAGCAGAAAGTGAGTATGGGGTTCTTGTCAACATTCAGAAGGCAGAGCGGTTGGCATTGAGGGTTTGGTTAGCCGGCGCGGCTTGTATTTGCCCTCACAAGAACACCGCCTTTTTTGGCGGTGCTACTCACGACAACGTTTGGCTTGAAGGTGACAAGGAAATGATTAAACGTTGTGATGCGATTGTGTGTACTGAAGGTTGGGAGAGTTCGATAGGGGCGTGTGGCGAGGTCGACCTCGCACGGACGCTAGGTATACCTGTGTTTGAGCAATTCGAAGAGTTCGAGGAATGGCTAAAGCGAGAAAGTCCAGAATTCCCACGCCAAAAACCAGTTGGCAACGAATCATCGAAAGACACTTCGTCTATGACGTAATCATCGCGTGGTTTGCGCTGTTTGCTGGGGCGGCGACAGCAATGCGTTCGTTCGCAGTGGGAAAGTGGCCTGATTTTATCGCTGGTTGCCTTTATGTGATCGGTGCCTTGGGAATCGTAGTACTTGCATGCCTGAAATTTCGAGCGCAGTGGAAGAAACAAGAAGATGAAGACTCGATCCACGATTTGGAAGCGTGCCTGTACGTCCTGCATCATCAGTTGATGCAGGCAGTGCCTCGCGAAGCAAGGCAGGACACGCGTATTCGGCTGACAATTCACGTGCCGGATTTTGAAAATAGCAAGCTAGTTCAGGCGTTGGACTACGTCGGCGGAGATCCAGACGAACCTACGTCACGTAGAAAGTTCAATATAAAGGCGGGCATTATTGGTCGAGCTATAACTAAAGACCGTTGCATCACTGCAAAACGTGAAAACAATGACGCGGCCCTGTTTTTTAAGGATCTGACGGAGGTCTGGGGTTTTACGAAGGCGGAAGCGAAGCGTTTGGATCCACTTACAAGATCTTGGGTAGCGATTCCAATTGGCTCCCCTATACAGGGGGTGCTGTATGCGGATTCAACTTGTGTTGATTTTTTTGACGATGAATCAGTGCTGCAATTATTTCCCGCTGTAGCCGTTGCAATCAGCAGGTACATTGAAGTTAGATACTGATCGCGATTATGGAGGCAATTTAATGGACGGCCAAATCCTTCACGGAAATGTCCAGCGACAATCGAGCGAAATTGCTTCTTCGATGATCCCGGTGACACATTCTGGTAGGACGATCACAGCAAGATCGTTTCTCTTGCCGGAAGAATCACAAGAAGAAATCGCGTCGATTTTGGGAGCACGTCGAAAGAGCAAAAAAAAGACAATCACCGAACGACGAAACCGAGCCGCAAAGAAAAATTCAGGCGAGTAAGATCGGCGAATTTCTTCTTAGGGCCGATGCTCTTGAGTCCGTACTTCGTCCAACACGCCGTTAATGGACAAAACTGCAAGTGGCAAAGGGTGCCAAGACTGATATTGCGCGGAAATGTCCCAGCCGAGAAAGTGGACCCAAGAAACAAAAAAAGGACTCGCGTCATCGACGCAAGTCCTTATCTCAATAGCCTTTTCGGCCAAAAGCGGAGGGCAAGGGAGTCGAACCCTCAACCCGTTGCCGGGCGCCTGATTTCGAGTCAGGTTGCTAACCATTCGCGTACCCTCCAGGCGAAGTCCCTTAGTTTAACGTTGGACGCTTAATAGACAAGTCCGCCCCCGCGATGGTTCGTCTGGGAAATTAGGGCGGCGGCGTCTCATCTTGAAACAGATTTTGGCCTGCGTCTCCGTCTGAAACGGGGCCCACAGCGAACAGCGTTGAATTTTGCTGTTCAATTTTGACCAACACCAACGTCGGTAGGGAATGCATGCATTATGCGGTTTGGGGCGATGTTGGCAGGATCGAAACCAGTCTGGCGGAATGGCTGTCGGCGGACCACCAACAAAACGTGAGCAAAACCGCCGAAGAGTGACCAAAATTGAGAAAATCGACGATTTTCGCGCCTTTTGGCCTGTTTGGTTTGCCGTTTGCTTCTACAACTTTTCCGCTCACGCAAGGTAAATGGATTTTCCTCGATTATTCCCCCAGGAGCTTAAGCTTATGTTGGTTCTAACACGCAAACCGGGCGAAACCATCCGTATCGGCGATGATATCGTGATCACCATCAGCCAGTTGAAGGGTGGCCGCGTTCGTGTTGGCATCGACGCCCCGGCCGAAATGGGAATTCGCCGTGGTGAATTGGATGACCACCAAGACAAGCAGCCAGAGCTGCCAGCCGCGATTCCGTTCTATTCGCACGCTGGTACGCATGCGCAAAACTCCTACGTCGGCTAATTATCCGGCCACGTCGGCAGCAAATAGATCGCGACGGATCACCACGCCGGGTGGTGGGTCGCACGTCGTGTGCATTGTGCCGCTTGTATTCGATAGTCTCGCTTTAAGTCCTTAGTCAGAAAACCTTTGTCTCTGCTAGCAACCCGTCGATAACTATCCCTGTCGCCAAGAGCGATTGGGAACAAACGACGAGACAACAGCGGAGGAGGCGTTTATGGCAAAGAAGGATACTTACCGAATCGTGACCCGCGGTCAAAATGGTCAACTGCGGATCAAAGATTACGATACCGCGGAACCTCTGCTGAAGATGCACATCCAAGTCGGCGTCGAAGATTGCAGCACCGATCTTGGACTGCGCGGAATGCCGATCTTTCGTGGCTTGATTGGTCCGATGCCCGAGGGCAAGAACGTGATTCGTTATGAATCGCCTGACGTCTTCGAATCGCTGACCAAAGAATGGAGCACGACAAAAACCAAGCGTCGTCGTCGCACCGCCCGTCCTGACGGTCTAACTTCCGACGTAAAGTCGGACGACGCCACGACCTAGCGCCGATTTTCTACCGTACACCTCCCTGCGACTTTGGTGGGACCTGTTGCCGCCAAAGTCGCCGAAGTAAGCCCCTAGCCGGGGAGTCGAGAGGCGCTTCGTCGAACGCGCGACTGGGCGCCGAACGACCACTACCCCGAGCCTCTCCACTCTCCGGCTGGCTTACCTCGCTTCTATATTGTAGATCGCTTACCTACTCAAGCGCTCCGCCGCCACTGTGCTGCTCTTCGATATGGCGGAAGAAAACGAGCTTCGAGAGTTCGTACTGCGCTCCGTCCGCGCCGGCCGTCGCCAACCGCCGCTTGAGCTGCGCATAACGCTCGGTCGAACCGCCGCAATGCGAAATCGCGATTCGAAACTGAATCGCCCGCTGCCAAAAGTCTCCCTCAAACGGCGCCATCAACAGCCGATAGGCGGGGGTGCTGCCAACCCGCGGACGACGGAACTCGCCCAAGACGCCCTCTCCGCCCAGCTTGGTTTCGACCGGGGTAAAGCGGAGGCCTTCGATATAAGGAGCGACCGCCGCCAGTTGCTCGGCATTTTCGACGGCCACCAGCAAATCGACCACGCCATCGCGAGCTGGCGCCAGCGGAATCGCCGTTCCGCCGACATGCTCGACCTCCGAAATCAAACCTTCGGCCGCAAATCGCAGGCTCGATTTCATTTGCTCAAAGGCTTGGGGCCAGCGGGGGTCATAGGCGTACAACACAAGTGGACTCACTGAACTCGCTCCTCGGTCGGTGCTAGCGGCGGGCGGCATTTACAACACGATTCCGGCGGCGATCGCCTAGCAGTCCGTTGATTTTCTCAACGGGCTGCTGGATCGCGGGGATGCGATCCCAAAATAGCGACGGAAGTCGTTATTTTGGGAGCCGCGAAGAGCTATGCTCTGAGCCTGGCGAGGTTGGAAAATGCCACGAGGGCATTTTTCAACAGGCAGCTAGATCACTCTAGTCGCAAACCGGCTTGTCGGCCTATAATCCCCGGCCTGTATCTCGTGATTGCTCGGATGGCATTTTAACGGAAAATCGACCAGCAGATGGCGTTTTCTCGCGGACAAGGAGGTCCGACGGTGAGACGCGCGCGGCGTAGTATGGCGCGTCTTGTCTGTTGCTATGCGCCAATTCTATTGGTCTGGTCGCTGCTGGGCTTGGCGAATTTCGCCGTTGCCCAGGACCCAAACGAGCCAGTTCAGCTTGATCTGCGGATTGCCTGGGGCGGCGGACCGGTACAACGCTGGAGCGGCGACGTTCGCGTTTCCACCGGTCAGCTTCGACTCAATCGCTTGTTAGGGATGGAAGCGGACGAGGCGCGAGCCGTTCGCCAGGTCGACGGTCGTTTGCGGATCGAACATCGCACCGAGCGGGCCTACGATGGTTTCGATATCTCGGTCACGGCGCCCCTTTCGGCCAACCTGCAAATCCACCTTTATCCCCAGTCAACCGACGGCAGCGCCGAAGCGATCGTCGTTCCGCTGCAACTGTTGGTCGATCGCCCGCATAGTGCGGCGCTTGACGACCAGGGAACGCAGCTGTTAGTGCGGCGTACCCCAGGTGACATGCTGCGGCCCATCTTCGACCGGCCGAGTCTCGTCTTCGCGCCAGGAGAAACGTTCTCGGTCCGCTACCAGGCGGTCGAGCCGCAGTTGCCGTTGGGCGCCAAGTTGCGATTTGAATTGCGACTCAGTCACGCTCGCCAGACCGACGCGATTTGGTCGCAAAGCGAAGCGGTCTCGGCAGATCGCAGTGGCGGCGTCGACTTGCCGACCACCTTTCCGGTGCCGCTGCCCAGCGAAGAAGGGGTCTACGAACTGACGGCGACGCTGGTGGAGGATCGGTTGGCGAACCTGGTCTTTTCGGCCAAACCGCTTGTCGAACGAAAGGTGCAACTGGTCGTGATTGATCCCGCCAAAGCGGCGTCTCTTGAGGATGGACCGCTGCGCTCGATCGTCGACATCGACCCGGCCAGTCCCGGGTGGTGGCAACGGATGTCGCGGCTATCGCAATACAATCCGTGGCGTCGTCAGCGCCCGACCGAATTATTCAATCAACCGCCGACAACCCGCAGTCATCTCGATCGCAAATGGAGCGAACTGACGGTCGACGGTTGGCATGCCTTTCCGCTGGCGATCGAACGAGTCGGCGAGCCGCATCTGCTGGAGATTGAGTTCCCTAGCGATGTTCCCCAGAGCCTGGGGATCAGCGTGATTGAACCGAATGCCGCCGGGGCGATCTCACCGATCGGCGTCGACGCCGGACTTGAGAACAAAGGTCTGGTCGGCGGTGAGACGGCCGAGGTGAAAAAGCATCGTCTGGTCTTCTGGCCCAAAAGTTCGACGCCGCTGTTGGTGCTGACCAATCGTCGTGACGACGGCGAGGCGGTCTTCGGTCGGATACGCGTACTGGCCGGACAAGCGGCCGTTGCGCCCGCAACCGCGCAGCCGCTGGCCGACGGTCGATTGGCGATCGCCCATTTCGAGAAGCCGCTGTTCGTCTCGACCTTCTCGGCGACTCAAGATGTGAATCCGGTCTCGCAGCGCAGCCTGGACGATTGGCTCACCTTCTACGAAGGGGGCGATCGGTTGGTGAAGTACCTGCAGCATACCGGCTACAACGGCGCGTCAATCTCGGTGCTCAGCGAAGGTTCGGCTCTGTTTCCTAGCCAGCTGATCCTCACCAATCCGAAATACGACAAGGGCGTGTACTTTTTGGATGGTCGCGACCCGGTTCAAAAAGACGTGCTGGAAATGCTGCTGCGACAGTTTGATCGCGCCGGATTGACGTTGTTCCCGGCGATCGAATTCAACTCGCCATTGGCGGCGCTCGAACAATTGCGCGAGACCTACGGCGATGGCCGAATTGACCTGGTTGACGAGCAAGGTCGACTGGCGCTTGACGTCAGCAGCGCCGGAGGGCAGGGCGCGTACTACAATCCGCTTCGCCCTGAGGTTCGTGCGGCGATGGCGCAGGTCGTCGAGGAACTGGTTCAGCGGTATGGTCACCATCCGTCGTTCGGCGGCGTTACGCTGCAGCTGAACGCCAACGGCTACGCTCAACTGCCAGGCGCCAAATGGGGCATGGATCGCGAAACCGTGACGCGGTTTCTGCAAGAGACGCGGATCGCCAACTCGATCCACGAGCTCGGCCCACGCCCGTCGACCGCCATTCTAGGACAACATCGTCAGGCGTGGCTCGCTTGGCGAGCCGATCAGCTGTCGCAGTTCTATGACGCAGCGGCACAAAGCATCCGCCGCAGGAAGCCCGGCGGGCTGTTGATGCTTGATACGGCCGGCGCTTTCCGCGGCTACGACTGGAACGATCGTCTGGCGCCGACCTTACTCCGAAATATGACGCTAGATGCAGCGCTGCTGGAAGCAGGCGTTAGTCGGCCGCAACTACAGGCCAGCGACGCCATCGCGCTGCTGCGGACCGGCTATGTCCGTCCCGAGGGAGAGCCGGCGAATCTCGGCGCGTACGAGATGATCAACGCCTCGCAAGAGGAAGCGGCCTACAGTCAACACGTTAATCGCGGCGTGCTGGAATTTCACGTGCCGGCGACGATGCGTTTGACGAAACTCGACCAGGCGAATCCGTTCGGCGGGGCCGACAACTTCTCTTGGATCGCGGCCGAGTTTGTCGGCGTGGGGCGCCAGGCTCGGCGTCCGCTGATCGAAGCGCTGGTCGACGTCGATGCGGCTCTGCTCCTGCGCGGCGGTTGGACCGTTCCGCTGGGCGAAGAAGAGAACGTTCGCGAGGTGCTGCAGACGATTACTGCACTGCCGCGTGAGCGGTTTGACGACATCGCTTGGGCGAAGCCAAGCCCGCTGCAACCGGTAGTCGCACGTCGGCTGGTAAAGAACGGAACGACCTACTGTTACTTCGCCAACGCCTCGCCGTGGCCGATTACCTTGAACATGACGGTTCGCAGCGCCATGGCGACGACTGCCACTCCGCTCGGTAAGTCGGCGGCGGAGGATGTTTCGCTCAGTGCCGGCGACGCCGCCTGGTCGGTGACGTTACCGGCGTATGGGCTGGAAGCGTTTGCGATCAACTCGCCAGCGACGGCGTTTGAGTCGGCTGAGGCGCTCTTGCCGTCGGCCATGTTGGCGGCCCTGGATCAACGCAACAAAGATTTTTCGCTTCGCCTACGCAGTTTGCGGAGCGTGCCGCCGTTGGCAGTGCTCAAGAATCCAGGCTTCGAAACCCCGCAACAAGGAGAAGGGCTCGCCAACTGGACCTTCAACTCGGCGGCCGACGCCCGCGTTTCGCTCGACACCGACAATCCGCCGAACGGCGTCAACGCCCTGAAGATGCAAAGCGATGGCGGCGTTGCCTGGATTCGGAGCGATTCGATTCCGCGTCCCTCCACGGGCCGACTCTTCGTCCGGGCCCAGATTCGCAGCAACCGGGCTCAGCTATCGCCACCCTTGCGAATCTCGGTCGATGGCGAAGACTACTATCATCCGCTGTCGCTGGGCGCCGGGCCAAATCCGGTGGTCGAACCGAACTGGCGGATCTTCGAGCATGGCGTGTATGACTTGCCCACCGAACTGGTCGACTTGAAGGTCGGCTTTGATTTGATGGGGGCCGGCGATGTGTCGATTGACGAAGTGCAGGTCTTCGACGTCGGTTTCAGCGAAGGGGAGAAGCGGGAACTGCAAAAGCTGCGGACTCTTTCCGACGGCAAGTACCATCAGGGGCAGTTCGCCGATTGCTACCGAATTCTCGACAGCTATTGGGTGAGGTTCTTGCAAGAGCGAGTGCCGATCGCCCCCGAACTGACGCAGCAGCCAAAGGGCGTGGAACGAACGGCGACCTTGCCCGACCGCCCTGCGCCGGCCGAACCGAAAGAAGAATCGCGGTTCGAATGGCTCCGCAAATACACCCCGCGGTTCCCGCGGTTCTAAGAAAGCAAAATACTAGCCCGCAGCGCCAGCGAGGGAATGCGTGCGCAAGTGAATGACGAATGTCGAAGCTCGAATGACGAATGATCTCAACCTCGATATTCTGGTTTCGACATTCGTTATTTAGCCCAACGCATTCCCTCGCTGGCGCCGCGGGCTAGTGTTGGTCTTCTTACCCGGCCAGGGTCGTGAAGTAGTACCGCGTAATGTGATAAAAGACCGGCGCGGCGAAGCAGATGGCGTCGATGCGGTCCAAGACGCCGGCGTGACCTTCGACCAGCGTGCCGTAGTCTCGCACGCCGCGGTCTCTTTTGATGGCGCTCATCGTCATCGTCCCAGCGGCGCCCATCACGGCGATCACGATCGACATCAACGCCGATTGCCACGAGTTAAATGGCGTTGCGCCGGTTAGCGAGAGCGCCGCGCCGATGATCGCCGTGCAGCCGGTGCCGGCGAAGAACCCTTCCCACGTGCGACTGGCGTTGATCGACGGGGCGATCACGTTGCGGCCAATAAACTTGCCGCAGACGAACTGCAACAGATCGCTCAGCTGGGCGATCAGAATGAAAAAGAACAAGAGACCGGCCGAGGTCGAATAGTCGGCGTTGGTCCAGTTCTCTAGGTAGAGCAGCGCCGGGGCATAGCTCAAAGCGTACACGCAGATGTAGAGTCCGACCTGAATCTTAGCGACCCGCTCGAGGAAACGCTTGTAGTCGCCAGCAATCGCGATCCGGGCCGAGACGAACAAGAAGCCGTAGACCGGGATCAAGATGCTGAATAGTTCATAGTGGGCCGTCCCCAAGCCGACCAGTACGTATTGCGCTGGCGTGAGGACGAAGAAGACCCAGAACAAGGTGCGGTGATCGCCCAGTCGGGTTGGCGTGAGCGTAATGAATTCTCGCAGCGCCCAAAACGAGATCAGCCCGAACAAGATGACCGTCGCGACCGGCGTCGGAATCAAAAAGGTGACCGCCAGGATTGCGGTCATCAACCACCACGCGCGAACGCGATGGATGAACGCCTGGACGATCGCCGGGTTGACGCTCGAGTCGGGCTGCCGCTTCAGCACCTGGCCGGCGGCGGTGGCGATCAACAAGCAGCCGATCACGACCCCCAGCAAGACGCCGGTCGGTCCATCCAGAAGATGGCCGCTAGGCGACTGGGCGAGCAGCGTCAAGATTTGGGAAAACAAAATCATTCCGTGGCCGATTAAATGTCTCGCAACCGCAGGACCGACTGACGCGCCCGCGCCAGAAAATCGTTCTTCGTCTCCCCCTTTTCCAGCCAGATCGGAGCGCCGAACACGACGCGGCTGAGCAGCGGGACCGGCAGAAACTCGCCGCGCGGCAAAATGCGGTTCATATTGTCCATGTAGACCGGCACCAGTTCCAGGTCGGGACGCTTTTTATTCAGGTAATAGATGCCGCTTTTGAACGCCCGAATCTCGCCGCTGTCGCTGTGGGCTCGTCCCCCTTCCGGAAAGACGATCAACGAATACTTGTCGCCGATCTCCCGAATCATCATGTCGATCGGGCTTTGATGGACTTTGATCTTGTCGCGATCAATCAGCAGCGCGTTGAGCGAACGGGCCAAGTGACGACGAAACCATCCTTGCGACCAGTAATCTTTGGCGGCTGTCGGACGCGTCACCTTCCGCACGTCTGTCGGCAGCGACGACCAAATCACCATCGAGTCGACATGGCTCGTGTGATTGGCGAAGTAGACGCGCTGACACGTGTCTGGCTGCGAGTCGACCCAGCGCACGCTCGGGCCTGCGAATACTTTCGTCAGCCCTGTCAAAAAGGATGCGGTGAGGTTCAGGTCCACGGCAATTCAGAGACGGCGGATCCTTCTACCGCCCATCACGATAAGGGAAATGTCGACGCCTCTATGGTATCGCGCCGGTTCGCGCTCCGATAGACCGCGGATGCTTTGTAACGTCTGTATTTATGCGACGTTACGCAGGCGACGCAGGATTTCCGGCATATCCGGCGCGAGGGCCGATTTCCGCCGATTCCGGGTATTTTGCCGAATAGATCGACTCGATCAGCCCTTCGTACCCCTCGACCATCGTTTCCAGCGATCCATAGCGAATCGATTTTTCACGCGCTGAGGTCCCCATTTCTCGCAGCCGAGCAGGGGACGACAGCAGCTCTTGCATCGCTTTGGCGACCGCCGCCAGATCGCTGGCGGGGTAAAGCAGGCCATTTTTTCCTTCATCGACCGCTTGGGGGATGCTGCCGACCCGGGGGGCGACGATCGGCAACTCGACCGACATCGCTTCCAGAATCGAGACCGGGCTCGCCTCATTCTTGGAGGTCAGTGCGAACAGATCGCACGCGGCCAGCACTTCCGGAATATCGCTGCGATTGCCCATCAAAACGACCTGCCGCTCAACGCCCAGCTCGCGACATTCCGCTTCGATGCCGGGGCGCTCTGGCCCGTCGCCGACGATCAGAAACCGGGCTTCAGGAACTGTTTCCAGCACGTTGGCCGCCGCGGCGACAAACAGGCGATGATCTTTCTCGGGCCGCAGCGCCGCCACGATTCCACAGACCGGCGCGGTCTCGGCGATTTGCAACTCGCGACGGAGCTTGCGGCGGGCTTCGCTGTTGGGCCGGAACCGGGCGGTGTCGATGCCGTTGCGGATGACCACCACTTTCTCAGGCGGAAAGCCTTCGACCTTGACCAGGTGCTTGCCGTGCGGATCGGCGACGCCGATAAACCGATCGGTGATCGCGGTCAGGCGGCGATTGAGCCAATTGATCGAATCGGGCCAGCCGGTCGAATGAATCGCAGAAGCGATCACCGGCACGCCAGCCAGATAAGCGGCCAACCGTCCCCAAAACATCTTATCGCCGGCGCCAACCGTGACGATCGCGTCAATCTGCCGCATGCGAAACAGCTCGATCATCCGCGGCAAGACGCGCAGATCGTACTTGCCGCTCAGCAGGTGTTCGAAAGTCGGAATCTCTTGCGCCAGTTCTTCTCCCAGTGGTCCTCGCTCTTTCGTGCAGCAAAGCTCTGGGGCAAACCGCGTGCGATCGAGCCGACGAATCAAGTTGACCAGCAGCGTCTCGGCGCCGCCGACCGGCATGCTGGTGGTAGTGAACATCACCCGCAGCGGGCCACGGCGATCGAGCGGTTGGCGAACGTATCGGCTCATCGGAGGACTCCTTAAGCGGTCGCGTTTTTGCGGCCCGCGTAGCGATTGCGCAGTTTGCTAAACCCGGCGGCGATTTGCCGCCTTTCGTTGTTGGACAAGATCGAGCGCCCGCTCACGGCTTGCCAGATCATGACGATCCAGATTGGCGCCGCGATCATCAGACCGAAACCGAGCGACATCGGCAGCAGCACCGCCATCCAGGTTGCCGAATCGATTTCCATCCCCAGGCGCCGGCACAAGATCAGACCGACGCAGAAGGTGACGCCGTTGGAGACGGCGGTCGCCAACACGGCGCCTTCCAGTCCCAACCGCGGCAGCAATAGGAAGTTCAAGCAGATATTGAAGGTCAGGCCGACCGCGTACAGCAGACTGACCAGTCTCGCCTTCTCGGCGCAGTACAGGTAAAGCAGGGTCAAGCCGCCGATGCTGCTCGAAGCACAAGACGCGACGGTCCATGGCAGCACTTCCAGCCCGCCGTCATACTTGCCGTTGAACACGACCCCAAACAGCCAAGGCGCGGCAAATAGGATCGCCACTCCGCCGCCGACAAACGTCAGCGAGCCCAGCTTGATGATCAGGTTGGTGTTGTCTCCCACCTCGCGCTTTCGGCCCGCTTCCCAGTCGGCCGACAGGTGAGGCAGCAGCACGCCAATTACTAGGCCAGAGATCGACGCCATCAACCACGGCACGACGCGACTACTGTGATAGTTGGCGACTTCGGTCGCCGCTTGCTCGGGCGTAAACCCGCCAAAGTGAACGATCATGTAGCGATCGACGATCAGGAACAGATTCGACAGCAAGTTGGCGATCCACATCCATGCGGCGAATGGGGCCAGCTTGGCCCAGAATTCGCGATGCGTCGAGACTTCAGTCTCCGACGGCAGCAGGCGATATTTGCTGGTCAGGAAGTAGGCGCCCAGGACGCAGCTCGCCGCACAAGCGACGCCGTACGAAATGATGACCGCCATCGACGTTGGCACCCAGAACTGAATCAGCCCCAACCCGACCGCGGCGAAGATCAAACTGTTGACAAATTGCATCACCGACACGACGCGCATCTGCCGCATGCCGATGAACAACTCGACCAGGTAGTTAAAGCCGACGACCGCCGCCAAGGTGATCGCAGTCGCGACCAGCGTTTGGTAGGAAGCCTCTTCGTTAAACACGATCATGGCCGCCTGGCGATCCCAGACGATCAGCGCCGCGCAGCCCAAGATCGTCAGCACCAGTGAAACGACGCCGGTCCGCTTCAAAAACGTCCGCAGTTGTTGGCGTTGATTGTAATACTCGACATAGCGGCCGAATGTGCCCGGTACGCCCAGCACGACCAGCGGCCCAGCCAGCATCAGAAAACCGAACAGCAGATCCCACTGGCCCAGTTGCTCGGGCGAAAGCCAGCGGCAAAATAGGACGCCACGTATGAAGCCGACCAGACGCTGCACGACCGTCAGCAGCGCGAGCAGAACTAGGCTCTCGGCGAGCGGCGTGGCGGAGATCTGACTCGGAGTGTCGGAGGCGACAGACTTGGAAGCGGGGGAAGCTCCAGCGCTCATACCATCACTCCCGACGCTTCGTCGGCGTGGTTAGGCGATTGCGGGCTGCTGCACATCGCTTCGGGAGTATAGCGGGGAATCGACAGCTTGCGAGGGTCGATCGTCAACCAGTTTCGCAGACGCGACATTTGGGGGTCGCCATGAATCCGCTGCAAGTGAAACGGATCATCGCCAGGCATGTTATAGGCGCCATAGGCGGAGCAAACGCCGAGCAGGCCTTCGTCGCGACACATCTCGAATGCGCGATCATTCAAGTTCTTCGGCAGTCCGTACGGAAAGGCGAAGTAGCGAATCGATTGACCAACCGCATCGGCCAGTTCGCGCGTTGCGAGCACAACCTCGTCGTACAGTTGTTCTTCGTTATCGACGGCGCCGAGATCGGCGTGAAATCGCGTGTGCGCTCCGATCTCTCCGCCAGCGGCCGAGATGTTGCGCAATTGCTCGATGGTGTTGACCGGAGCCTGAAACTCCGCATCGACTTCGTGCGGGAACGGCTGCCCGGTCAGGATGTTGCCGGTGCTGACGAAATAGGTGAACGGGATCTTGCGTTTGACCAGCAAGGGAATCGCCTGCTCGCAGTTTTCGGCATAGCCGTCGTCAAACGTGATCGCGACGCAGGGACGCGGGTTGTAACGTAATGCGATTCGCCGCTGCGATTCTTCGAGCGAGACGAACTCAAACCGAGCGCCGATCCAGTCGAGATGCTCCTCGAACTGTTTGTTGGAGATCGTCCAACTGCTTGGGTTGTCGTCGGCGACGCGATGGTAAAACAAAACCATCACCGGCGCCAAACCGACGCGCGCATGACGATGATTCCAGCGTAGCCGCCAGGGCAACGTTGCGCGGTAGTAGAGGTCGATCAGTCGTTCTCGGGAGATGCTCATAACGTTTGTGGCCGGTTAGGCGCCGCCGAGCTACTCGGTAGCGGTGATGTTGAGCCCCGTCTTGACCCAGTTTTTTACTTCCTGACCAGCCAGCCAGAGGCCGTGCCGCATTTTGGCGGCGGTGCGGTTGGGGGTGGCTCGCAGGTGAATGCAGCGATACGGAGTCGCTCGCCAGTGGGCCTTGTAGGGTTCGTCGCCTCGCAGGAAGTCGATTGCGGTATGTCCCAGCTCGATCGATCGGCGAATGATCGCGGCTTGCATCAAGCTGCCGGGGTCATCGGTCAGTCGATCAGGATCGACGCCTGCCTGGTAGCAGAAGGGAATGCCTTCGCCCAGGAAGTGAATCTCGGCGGCGATGGGCGCCTGGTCCAGGTCGAGCCAGAGGATCTCGCACTTACCAATCGTCGTCAGCTCGGCCGCCGCCAGGCGCAGAAAGCGATCAAACTGCGGCGACGCGAAACAGCCTGGTTGCCCCAGGCTTTGACGCCGACGCATATGCAGATCGATCAACACTTCCATCGCATGGGGCAACTGGTCTAACGTATTGCAGACGTGCAGTCGGGCTCGATCGGTGTCGAGGGTGCGCTTGTAGAAGCGGCGAATTTGTTTGCGGTGCGATTTGGACTGGCCGGCCTCGTACTCCTCCAGGCTCGCCGGCAATTGCAATCGCCAGCACTGCAGCGCTTCGCGCTCGTGAAGCAGATTGCCCGCCTGGTCGAGTTCGTGACGAAGCAGGGACACCCCTTCATCGTCAGCGGCGACGTTTTCCAGTTCTAGCAGATCCCAACTGTGGTCGGTCGAAGTCGCGGCGTCGGTCAGCCACTCGGCAAGCGCCGCGCAGACATGCGGTAAATCGGTCGACGTCGCCAACACGCTGCAGTAGTCGGTGCAGACTTCGCCATCGCCGATCAGACGTAACACGGCGCCCTTGGCGGCGGAGCGAGTCCGATACAGCGGCAGCGCACCAGCCAGGCGATCGCCATCATAGATGGCGAGCAGATAGAGTTCGCCCGACAAATAGCTTTCCCACCAGGGGACAAGCCACTGGGGGCGACGAAAGGGAACTTCCCGCACCAACGGCGACCAGTCGGTCGTGGCGGTCAGGAATTCCGAAAATGTCGTCAGGCGTTCAACGCGCATAACACTACCAGGCGGGAAGGGGCGTACCGGCATCGTCTCGTTCCGATTCGGAAACGTCGTGCCGATACACAACAATTCGCCATGGCGACCTAAATGCAAATCAAATTGGCAAAATGCCGGTCTTGCCATGATGCAAAAAAGCAACCTGGTCGTTTCGCCGAGTCATCACGTGGCGAAAATGCCCCGTCAGCCGGTAGTTGCGTGTCGGAAATGTTGCCGCCAGTATTTGCTGTAAGTTGTTCTCTGTTAGCGTTTTACGGCTGATTGTTTGCGGCTTTTTGCCGGGCTTGGCACGCTGCCTGCATGATCGGTCCGTCACGAACTGGGTTGGAGTTGACCGAGGCGCCGCCAAGTCAGGTGGCGTCTGGGTACGCTCCTAAAGCTTGCTCTTCTCCCACCGGCAGACCGCCAATGATTGACCCGCCAAAAATCCTCGACATCCTCCTTGCCCACCGGTATCGCTGGATCGTACCGACCGTCGTCATCACCATTGCGGCGGTCGGTTACGCTTTGCTAAAGCCTTCGATGTGGTCCGCCTCGCAGACGCTTGTGCTGCGGGAAGTCTCCATTGGCGGACTCGATCGACCCGGCGCCTTCGCTCGTCCCGAGGATATGAAAACCGCGCAAGAGACGATCCAGACGATCGCTCGTTCGCGAGAAGTGGTGGCCCGCACGCTGGAAGAGATCGGCCCGCCGCCGACCGGTTGGTTGTCGTCTGCGCCGAACGACTGGCCGAATGCCGACAATATCAGCGCCTATCGCAATTACATCTCGGTCGGATCTCCCTCCGGCACCGAGTTTGGCACGACCGAGATCTTCTCGATTCATGTCGAAGCCGAATCTCCCGAACGGGCCGCGCTGTTCGCCACCACGCTTTGCGATCAGCTGGATCAACAACTGGAACAAGTCCGCGATCACAAAGCGAAAAGCGTTGTCGCCGAGCTAGAAGAAAGTGAACGTCTGGCCGCCGAGGTGCTGAACCGCTCGACCGAGAAAATCTCGAAACTGGAAGCCGAAGTCGGCCGCGATCTGGCCGAACTTCGCATCTTGAACGAGTCGGGCTCGGGAGACGGCAACCTGCGGCAACAGTTCGTTCAGGTCGAAGCCGAACTACGGGGCGCTCGCGACCAGCAACAATCGAACGACCAACTGCTGTCGCTATTAGAGGCGGCCGCCGCCAACCCGCAAGAGTTGCTCGCCACACCCAACAGCCTGCTCAATTCGCAGCCGGCACTTCGTCGCTTGAAAGATGGCCTGGTCGACGCCCAGTTGCGTACGGCTCAGTTGCAGGGAACGCGAACGGCCGATCATCCGGCGGTACGCTCGGCCCTGGAATCGGAGAAAGAGGTGCGCGACCACCTGTTTAAGGAAATTGCCATTGCCGTCCGCGGTTTGAAAGCGGAGCGAAGCGTCCTGAAGCAACGGATCGAAGGGTACGCTCGGCAACGTGATCAGATTAGCGGCCGCATGGTCGACTTGGCCGAAGTTCGCGCCTCGTACGGCAACCTGGAAAATGAAGTTCGCCAGCGGAGTGAAAAGCTGACCGAAGTGCAGCGGGATCTGGCCGACGCACGTTCGTCGTTGGCGGCCGCCCATGCGACAAGTTTGTTGACGCGAGTCGGGTTGCCCGAAGTGAGCGACTATCCAGTCGGACCGAGCCGCAAGATAATCGTCGCCGCGGGCGTATTCGGCGGCCTGGTATGCGGCCTGGGGATCCTGTTCTTGACGACCCATCCTGCACAATTGACAGAACCGGCGCAAACGGCGCCGACTGCCGTGGGAGGCGCCAACGAAGCCGTGGAGGACGCAGCCCCGCAATCGATCCGCAAACTATCTTTTACCGACGCTCTGATCCACCTCGCCAATCGTGCGTCGCACGCCAATCCGCGCTAGAAGTGCGCGGACGTGCGTCGACAGCCCCACATTGAACTGAACGCTGCATGACCGCCATCTACGCCATCCTGGCGATCGCCGGATTCCTATGGGGAACCATCTGGATGATTCGGGGGTCGCTGCTGCACGGTTGCATGGCGCTATTGATCTGCACGTCGACGTTTGGGGTCCTCTTTTTTGAGTTCAACGCCGGCATCAATCTTTCGATCGATCGGCTGGCCTTGGTTGGCTTGATCGGCGCGTTTCTGGTGCAGTGGAAACTTGGCAAGGTCACGCTGCGCAGCTGGGTGACGGTCGACTACGTGATCGCCGCCTTGATGGCGATCATCTTCATCAACAGTTGCTTCGTGTCATGGAGCGACGAATCGCACGTCATTCAGCATTTTCTCAACGGCTATTTGATTCCGCTGACGATGTACGTGATCGCGCGGAACTTGGACTATACCGAACGATCGGTCCGCCAGATCCTGGTCTTCTTCGTCCTGTTCGGCGTTTATCTTGCGGGAACGGGCGTTTTGGAAGGGGTGGGGCAATACAGCTTTCTTTTCCCTCGCTACATCGCCGATCCCAAGATTGGGCTTCACTTTGGTCGGGCTCGCGGTCCGATGGTGCAGTCGATCAGCTACGGCGTCTATCTGTCGACCTGCATGTTGGCGGTTTGGATCTTGCGAGATCACATCAGCGCCAAGTGGCGCCCCTTGCTGTACGCGATGTTGCCGGTCTTTCTGGCGGCCGTCTTTTTCACCAAGACGCGTACGGTGTGGCTGGGCGCCGGCGGCAGTTTGCTGGTTGTGTTGTGGCTGACGCTGCAAGGTCGCGCTCGCACGCTGGTGATCGGCAGCCTGTTCGCCGTGGCGCTATTGGGCGGCTTGACGAAGCTGGACGGCATCATCGGCCTGAAACGCGAAGGAAGCGTGCAAGATACGCGGCGCTCGGTCAGCATGCGGGCCAGTTTCGCCTACGTTTCGTGGAAGATGTTTTTGGACAAGCCGATCTTCGGACATGGATTTACGCAGTTTAAGGGAGCAAAACTCGATTACCTGGGAGACCGCAGCGTCGACCTGGTGCTCGAATCTATTCGCGATTACGACCATCACAACACCTTCCTGAGCGTGTTGGTCGATCTGGGGATCATTGGGTTCATTCCCTTCATGGCGATCTATTTTTACTGGGCTCGCGATGCCTGGATTCTCGCGCACCGAGCCGAGCCTCCCTGGGCCAGATCAATTGGCGTCCTGTTCCTAGGAGTCATCGTGATCTCTTGGATGCAGATGTTCGGCCATGAGATCACCTACACGCCAATCGACCACTTATTGATCTTCTGCGTCGCCGGAATGGCGATTGGAATCAAACAGCAATTTGAACCGGTGGTCGCCATCGCGCCCCCGGTTTCGACCGTGACCGCTCGCCCTGGGGCGAAGCCGATCGTGATGGAAAGAAGGACAACATGAGCCGCCGCGTGAAATTGTTTGGCGTCGAGATCGACGCGTTGCGAATGCCGGAAGTGGTGAGTCAAATTCGCCGCCAGTTGGATTCGCCCGAGACCAAGACTGAGTACGTGGTGACCCCGAACGTCGACCATGCGGTGATATTGCAGGGAAATCCGGAACTGCAAGCGGCTTATGCCGACGCACGCTGGGTGTTGGCCGATGGCTGGCCGGTCGTCTGGGCGTCGCGCCTGTTGCGGCAACCGCTGCCTGACCGGGTCGCCGGATCGGATCTGGCGCCGGCCCTATTTGCCGACGCGACCGAAGCGAAACCGCTGACGGTCTTCCTGCTGGGCGCTGCGCCCGGAGTGGCGCCGCGAGCGGCGACCGAGATTCAGAAGCGTTGGCCGCACGTGAACGTCTGCGGGACCTACAGTCCGCCGCTCGGTTTCGAGCGGGACGATGCTGAGAACGAGCGGATCGTCGAGATGATCAACGCCGCGGCGCCGCAGTTGTTGATCTTGGGATTGGGGGCGCCGAAGCAAGAGCTGTGGATCGCCCGGCACCATGACCGCCTGCAGGTGAAAGCGGCCGTTTGTGCCGGAGCGACGATCGACTTTCTCGCCGGCGAAAAGCGTCGGGCGCCGCGCTGGATGCAGCGAAGCGGCATCGAGTGGCTCCACCGGATGCTCGTCGACCCGAAGCGTCTGGTTCGCCGCTATGTGCGCGACGCGATCGTCTTTCCGACGCTGGTGTGGCGCGAGTGGCTGCATGTCGGCCCGCCTGAGTCGTCTACGTCGCACTAGCCCACTGTCACACGACAAGTTTCTACGCCATGCTTTTTCCGCGTCTTCGCGGGATAAGCATGTCTTCGGTGAGTATTGAAAAGCGAAAAGCCATGCTCATCCGGCGAAGACGTCGCAAGAGCATGGCTCCAAATAACCGAAGGGTTTAGTGTCGAAGTAGCGTCGCGGACCGACTACTTCGAGCTTATCTCATGCACCATGTCGACTAGCGCGATGGCGTTGTCGACCGGCGTCTGCTGTAGGATGCCGTGGCCCAGGTTGAAGATATGCCCGGGGCGGCCCGCCGCTTGGTCGAGGACGTCCTTTGCGCGGCGGCGGATTTCGAGCGGATCGGCCAATAGCGAGACCGGGTCGAGATTCCCTTGCACGGCGAAGTTCTCGCCAATCGTGTTCCAAGCGTCGGCCAGGCCGATTCGCCAATCGACGCCGACGACCGCCGGGCCGGCTTCGGCCAACAGCGGCAACAGCGCCGGGTTGCCGGTCGCAAAGTTGATGATCGGCGTGCCCGGCGTGATGCCGGCGACGATCTCTTTCATGTGGGGAAGCAAATAGCGGCGATAATCGGCCGGCGATAGGCAGCCTGCCCACGAGTCGAAGATCTGCACGCACTGCGCTCCGGCGGCGATCTGCGCGTTCAGGTAAACGGTGACCGCGCGAACCAGACGTTCCATCAACGCTCGCCACGCATCCGGATCACGGTACATCAGCGTCTTGGTAAACAGGTAGTTGCGGCTGGCGCCCCCTTCGATCGCATAGCTGGCCAGCGTAAACGGCGCTCCGGCGAAACCGATCACCGGGATATGTTCCGGCATGTCGGCGCGGGTCTGCCGAACCGTTTCCATCACGTAGTGCAGCGAGTCGGCGCTTTCCAGCTCTAGCACGCGGTCGATGTCGGCACTTTCGCGGATCGGATTATGGATGACCGGGCCTTCGCCTTGAGCGTATTCCAGGTCGAGACCCATCGGCTCCAAAATCGGCAACAAGTCCGAGAAGATAATCGCCGCGTCGACTCCCAGCTTGTTGACGGCGGTGCACATCACCTCGCTGCAGAGTTGCGGATTCTTGCAGAGTTCCAGGAAGGTGGTCTTGGCCCGCACTTCGCGATACTCGGCCATGTAGCGGCCCGCTTGTCGCATCAGCCAAACCGGCGTTACGTCGGTCGGCTCGCGACGACAGGCTTTCATGAACGGACTGTCGTACCATTTGGCGGTGCGGGGATCGGCCTGGGGCGTGCTGGCGGACAAGACGGCTCTCACTTGTTTTTTGCGAACGAGGATGTCGTGGGACTTCTCGGCCGCCGCAGCGACCAGCGGTCCCATTTTGGGATGGATCGGTTCAATGTCGACCGGCAGGCCGAACTCGCGGAGCCGTTCGCTCATCGTCGGTCCGACCGACGCAATCACGACGGTCCGCATCGCCGCCAGCAGTTCCTCTTTGCGGCGCTGGCGTTCGGCCAGGATCAACAGATGGTTCAGCTGATTGGCCGAGGTGAACATCACGACGTCGACTTCTCCCTGGATGATGCGTTCCAGGTTCTTCGCCAACGGCTGCGTATCAAGCGGCAAGTCCCAGTCGTAGACGTGTACCTGCACCACTTCGGCTCCGCGGGCCTCTAAGCCGGCGATCAAACTAGGATTAGCGACGCCATACTCCTGCAGGCCGATCTTCAGATTGGCGATGGGGAACTGAGCGTCCAGCGTCTGCAGCAGTTCGCGCCAGGTGTTCGGCTCAGGCACGCGGATCGACGGCGTCAGTCCTTCGGCCTTCATCGCCGCCATCGGTTTGGGGCCGCGGACGATGGTGGGAATGTCCGACAGGGCGTCAAGAAATTGCTGGCGATCAACATGCCGCTCGATCGCTTTCATTAGATGTTGAAAGCCGACGCCGGTCATGAAGATCACGGCGTCAATCTGGCCGGTGATAACATGATTGGCGAAATCGATGGCGTCCCGGTTTTCTTCGAGCGGAACTTCCCGCATGGACGGACTGACCAGCGCCTGGCCGCCGAACTTTTCGATCAGCGTCCCCATTTCTTCGCCGCGGCGACTCTCAAACGACGCGACGCGAAGCTGGTTGAAGCTGCTTTTTCCCGATGCCATCAATTCGATTCCCCGCGGTCAAAACCGGAAGCTCAGACGTCCGTAGTCCCTCAATTGTACGGGCAACCGGGCGTTTCGTCGTTGGGGGGAGGGCCGGCCAGCGGTTGGGCGAGGCTTTAGCAGTCCGTTGATTTTCTCGATGGCCTGCGTGATCGCAGGGATCCGCGATGAGCTACGCTCTGAGCCTGGCGAGGTTGAAAAATGCCACGATGGCATTTTTCAACAAGCAGTTAGCGATTCTCGGGGCGAATCAGCAGTTCCGGCTTGTCCAGGAACATGTAGTGCCCATGGTCGGCCGTGACGATCAGGACCGACTCGTCCCAGTTGCTGTTCTCTTCGACCCAATCGGTGATCGCCTTGACGGCCGAGTCGCCGCTGTTGACGGCGCCGATCGACGCATCGAGATTGTTCGAGTGGTTCGCCCAGTCGACGTCCCCCGATTCGACCAGGAGCCAAAAACCCTTGTCGTTCTTCGAGAGGACCTCGATCGCCGCCGTGGTCATATCAGCCAGCATCGGGTTTTCTTTCAGGTCGGCTTCGTCGTATTTGATTCCTTTCTTGGCTACCCCCAAAGCCGGGTGATAGTCCCCTTCGCCCGAGAGAAACGGCAGATGGGCGCCTGCATCGCCGCCGCCGGCAACGCCGAAGAAGCCAAACAGACGCTGTCCCGTCTTGGCCGCTTGGGCCGCAGCCGACGCGAGAACCTGCCGGCCATCTTCGCCGGGGGTGCGCGTCGCGACGATGTACTTGCCGCCGTTTTCGACGTTCAGCTTTTTCAGGTCTTCGTCGGCCAGATACTTGTTGCCGGGCACGAAGTTGTCTCCCTGTCCCTTGTCGCTGGTCGTGTTAACGCCATAGCCGGCGCCGATCAAGACATCGAGTCCGCGGAGCGGCGTCTCTGGGTTGTTTGATGAGGGGAGTCCCAGCAAATCGCGGGTGATGTCCTGATAGTCATTGCGGGAAACGTTGTAGGCGTACGATGCGCCGGGGGTGGCGTGGCTGATCGGCACGCTAGTGACCGCCCCGGCCAAGTACCCTTGTTCCTGGGCCAGGTGCGCCAGCGTTTTGGGGCGTTCGCCATGCGGGCCGACGCCGATCGCCGCGTTATAGGTCTTGATGCCTCCCATCATGCTCGTCGCGCTGCTCGCCGAGTCGGTGTAAGCATGTTTGACGCCATCGTCGGTGCTGGACCGACCGATCAGGTATTCAATATCGGTCGGCATCTGCCATGGAGCGGAACCAGCTTGCGTCACGTCGTAGCCGCCAAACAGTCCACCTCCGGCTGACTTGACGATTTGCTTATTAATGTCGACGTTGGCGCCATCGCAGAACGGGCTTGTCACCATCAAGCCGAACTGGGTCGTGCCGTTGGCCTGGTACTCTTGGAAGTGGGTGCCGACGCCGCGTCCTTCGGTATAAGGGATGCGTTGGGTGTTCCAGATCGCGGCGGCCTGGGTGGTTTGCCAATCCATCCCGTCGAAGACGACCAGAAAGATATTCTTCTTGCCTGCATCGAGCGCCGCTTTCTGCAGATCAAAGAGATTGGTTTGATCCAAGTAATCGGCGGCCGGATTGACGGTCGCTTGGGTCGGCTTGCCGTAGATGCGGCGAAGCTTGTTCTCGCTGCGGTAGGGGCTGTTTTCGCCGGTGTAACTGTTGAGATCGATTCCGTTGGGCTGCCCCTTTGTCCCGAAGGTATAGACTGGGATCAAGCGATTGGAGTGGGACGTCCAGGAACTGTACTTCTTCGGATCCGGTCCCCAGTGCACGGCGTCGCTATGTCCGGTGGTAATGCCTTGTTCTTGCAGTTGGTGTAAGTAGTCGCCGCCCATGGCGGTCGAAACGAGCATACCGAGGATGAACGAGAGCAGTACGGCGAGAATCGTGCGGTCCAATGCGACACCCAGATAGCGGTTAGGGGGAGGACGAAGGTGAGAAGGTAAACTGGAAATTATAGTTACGAAGAGTTTGCCGGAAATCACGCTACCGGACGACTCCCGCGAAAAGGCGAAGAAATGTAGTTCATTTTGTGAGGAAATCGTTTGTTATCCCCGGGCGCCGATCGGTTTTGCGCACCACCGTAGTGGTGGTTCGGCGGCTAGAATATTGCTACGGAAAAAACCGTAGATCTTTCGTCCCCGCCTGCCAGATCGTTGACCGTTCTCGGACATGCCCCTACCATAAGGTCGTAAACAGTCAACGACTTGCGTCGACTCCTTGATTCGCTGTTGCGCGGCACTTTTCCCCTTTTCGCCCCGATATGCAGCTCACATGCTTTTATTGTGGTAACGTCCTGCGAGCCACCGCCGACCAGTTGGGCGGCGAGGTCGTTTGCCCTCACTGTCATAAGGTGGTCCGACTTCCCGAAGCGGAGGCTCTCGCCTCGGACCAGCCGCATCAAGAAGGCGCCCTGTTCCACTCTTGGCTCAATGATGGGATCTCGGGGTTCGTCTCCTTCATCATCCATGCCGGGCTGTTGATTCTGTTCGCCTCGGTTACCTGCAACTTCCAGTCTTCGACGACGGGAGATGGGGTCGACGTGATGATCGGCGACATGCCGGAAGTCAGTCTGGACGACTCCGGCGGTGAGACGCTTGATACGGTCGCCGCCGCCAGCGAAGTGACCGAAGCGGTCGAGATGGACGAACTGCTGAACGAGGTCGCTCCTCCCAGCGCCGAGCCGACCGACATCGGCGAACTAATCGACACGGCGGCCTTGACCCCCAGCGGAGCGATGGGAGGGGGCATCGGTTCGTTGTCGACCGTTGGCGGCGGAGGTAGCGGCGTTGGCGCCGGCGCCTCGTTCATGGGACTACGCGCGGCAGGTCGACGGTTCTGCATCATCGCCGACTGTTCGGGTTCGATGTCAGGCGCCAAGCTCGACTATGTGAAGGAAGAGATTCTGGAAACGGTCGGCAGCTTGCCGCGTGACGCGCAGTTCCAGGTCGTCTTTTTTCAATCGCAGGCCGTTCCGTTTCCGCAAACGGGATGGCGTCATCCCAAACGAGATTTCAACGCGTTGTCCGAATGGTTGAAGACGGTCGGACCGCAAGGTGGCACCAATCCGGAACCGGCGTTTGAGATCGCCATGGGGTACTCACAACGGCCCGATGCGATCTTTTTTATGACCGACGGAATGTTTGATGCGAACGTCGTCGATCAAGTCCGACGACTCAACAGTCAGGGAAATGCGAAGGTCAAGATTCATGCGATCTCCTTCATGGACCGCACGGCCGAACCGCTGATGCGCAAAATCGCCGGTGATTCAGGAGGGGAGTATCGCCATGTTCAAGCGTTCTAGCGCACCTCGATTGCTGGCGCTGGCGATCGTCTCGCTGGGGATGAGCTTTGCGGCGACCCCCGCGTGGGCCGATCGCATCATCCTCCGCAACCTGGAGATCCTCAACAACGTTAACGTCCTCTCCTTTGACGAAGACGGCGTCAACGTGGAAGGGGAGGGGACCATCGGCTGGGATGCGATCGAACGGGGAACCGTCGATGGCAAACAGACCGAGTTCGACAAATTCTTAAAGGATCTCGGCGGGTCGTTGTTTCGTTTGCGCCAACGTCTGAGCGTTGGCGACTACAGCGGACTCGCGGAACAGGCCGAGGCGCTCTTTCCGATTTACGCCAAACGGGCAAGCGAAACCGCCTATCTCGTTTGCCTAGCGACCATGTGGAGCCGACAGGCCAGCGGTCGCCCTGGGGCAGCGCTGGAAGCCTATTTCCGCACTTTGAAGATGTTGCGAAGTAAAGCGGGATTGGCCGCTTCGCTGCCGGGTTCGCGGAAGCTGACCTTCGACGTCGGTACCGGTCTGTCGCCGGAGCTTGAGCCGGTCTTCTTTGACGCCGAGGAAGCGAAGGCGACCTTGCCTGCGGCGAAGACTGCCGCTCAGGAGCTACAGACCCCGCTACCGCAGGCGGCGTTCGTGTACGTCGGTTCGCTGGCGGTCTCCGCCGGCGACATGCAACTGGCCGAAAAGTCCTTCAGCAACATTCGCACCGACCAAGCGCTGGTCTCCGATTGGCGCGTGATCGCACCGGCGCTGCAGGAATTGGCCCGCGGCGAAAATGACCAGGTGATCCTACAACTCGAAGCCCGCGTGCCGGGGATGCATCCATTCAATCGCAGCATTGCCCACTATTTGTTGGGGAAGGCCCGGACCGACGACGCCGTACGCTCGGCGGTCGACCGGGGGGTGCTCGACTTTTTGTACATCCCGGCGGTCGAAGGAACGCAGCGGCCCGAACTGTCGGCGGCCGCGCTGTATGGCGCGATGACCGCCTTGCAGAAAGCAGGCGATCGCCGGCAAGCGGCGGCCTTGCGGAAAGAAATCTTGGCGAACTACAGCGGCGCCTTTTTTGGACAGAAGTTACGAGACCAGCTCAATCGCGGCGAAGACCACTGAGGAATAACCATGAGACGCACCATCGGAGCCCGCGCCATTTTGGCGTACGTTTTCGTCTTAATCGCCGGCGTATACGGCATGACGCTGCTGGCCCAAGATAGTCCGCCGCCGGCCGACGATACGTTGTCGATCGAAGAGACGATCGAAACGCCAGTCGAAGAAGAGTCGACGCCGCAGCGGACGCTGCTTGATACGCTGATGGATGGCGGCGTGGTCGGCGCTTTGATCGGCATCTTGTCGATTGTGGCGGTCGGTTTCATCGTCGAGCACTTTTTGACGATTCGCAAAGATGTGCTCATGCCAGAGGATATCGCCGTCAATCTGGGCGAGCTAGTCGAAGAAGGTCGCATCGACGAAGCGATTGAAGTTTGTCAGCATCCCGGCAGCCGCAGTTTGTTGGCTTACGTTGTGGAAGCGGGCCTGGCGCGGTATCGCAGTTCGGAGTTCGGTTTCGCCGAGTACAAAGCGGCCGTCGAAGAGGCGGGCGAAGAGCAGACCGGCCAGCTGTATCGCAAGATCGAGGTGCTGGGCCTGATTGGCCAGATCGCGCCGATGCTGGGGCTGACCGGTACGGTGCTCGGAATGATCAACGCGTTCAACACGATCGCCGCCACCGACGGCGCTCCGAAACCGGCTGAACTGGCCGAGGCGATCGGCCAGGCGCTGGTCACCACGTTGTTGGGGCTGGTGGTGGCGATTCCGGCGATGGTCGCGTACAGCTTTTTTGGCAATCGGATCGACTCGCTCGTTTCCGAAGCCGGCAAACGGGTCGAGCAGATTCTGACGCCGCTCGGTCGTCGCCGCTAACAGGAGGCGATCGCCGTGAGACTTTGCAAGAGTCGCAATCGTCATTTGCCCGAGATGAACATCACGCCGATGATCGACGTGACGTTTCTGTTGTTGATCTTTTTCGTCACCGTGACGCAAGTCTCGCAGGTCAACCGCGAGCAGTTGCAGTTGCCCAAACAGGCGGGCGAAAAGGATCAAGAACGCTCGACGCTGACGATCAATATCAACCGCCCTGGCCAGATGACGGTCGCGGGCGCGGTCGTCGACCGGGCCGACCTGGCGGCGATGGTCGCCGCCGAATTGGAGAAAGCGGGAGGGGATCCGCGTCAGGTCAAAATCTTGGTCCGCATGGATCAAGGCGCCGAAACGCGGGCGATCAACCAATTGGTCGACCAGTTTGAACAGTTTGACGTAAAAGTCGTAGAACTCGCCGTCGAAACGCCGAATTAGGGGGACGTCACGTGAAACTCAGCGCCCATCGCATGACGCGCAACAAGAAGGTCGACCTCAACATGACGAGCATGATCGACGTCGTGTTCCTGCTGTTGATCTTCTTTATCGTGACCGCCAGCTTTACGCCCACCGAACGCTTGTTGGACATCGCCGTACAATCGGCCAATCCGTCGGCCGCTCAGGCCAGCGACTTTGATCCGGCGATCGTCGAGGTTACGAACCTGGGAGACGACTTTGGCTACAAGCTGGGTAGTCGCACGTTTACGACCCAGGAAGAATTGGAAGAAGTCCTAATCGCGTTTCCCGACAAGTCTTCGCCGGCAGTCGTACGTGGCCAGGATGAGGCCCCTTATGGAATGGTTTCCGCCGCGATTCAAGCGTGCAAGAATGCAGGTTTTCACGGAGTTCGTTATCAACCGCTCACCGGCAAGTAGTCGATCCACTCTATTCTTCGCGATGGCGGCCGCGTTGCTGTCGGCGTCGTGGGCCGCTGCGCAGTCGTACGACAATCGCCCTCGCGAAGTGTTGGCCCAAGAGTTCAAGCAGGTCGACGAGTATCTGTCGCGGCTCGGGATGACCGAACAACGAATCTTGCTCAGCGAAGCGTACGTCGAAAAGCCAATTGATGAACCGACCCGCCGCAAGACGCTTCGCAGGCTGGCCGATCTTTACGCGGCTCGCCTGATGGAAGTGAGCGGCGACGATGATAAATTCGGTTCGTATCGCCGCCGCGTGCAGCGGCTGGTCGAAAAATATCCGGCCGCCAACGCACCGTCTCTGCAAGTGATGCTGATGCAGGCCGACTACCAACGGGCCGAAGCCTCCGCGTCGGAGTGGATCGCCGATCCGTCGAAGTCGGAAGCTCGCCAGACCGCCTCGGCGATCCTGAAGGTCATCGCACCGCAGCTGACCGCCGCCGCCAAGCAACTTCGCCAAGATATTTCGCGCGGCTTCGAGGAAGTCGATCGCATGCCGAGCGGCCCCAGCGCCGAAGCCCGCGAACGGGAGATCCGGGCGCTGGAGGGCGTTGCTGGTCGAGCCTCTTACTTCGCCGCCTGGGCCAATTACTATCAGGCGGTCATCGATGGCGATCCGCAGTCGCCGGCGGTTCCCGAAGGAATGAAGCTGTTTCGGGAATTGCTGGGCATCGAAGGCGCCAACTACGCTGGGGTCGATCCGCTGCAGTTGGGGCTAACGGTCGAGTGGCGGGCTCGAGCGCTGATCGGGCTCGGCCTATCCGAAGCGCTAATCGACAATATCGCCGCCAGTCGCCGCCTGTTTGAGATCTTGCGGCAAAGCGACGCTTCGCCGCAGATCATCGATCAGTCGGACTATTGGTTCATTCGCGGTTTGTTGAACGCGAGGAAATATGACGAGGCCCTGACCGAATCGAAACGCCTGGTCGGCAACTTCCAAGGGGATGGCAGCGAAGGCAAGATTAGCCTTTGCGCATTGGTCGCGCAGGTCGGGTTCCACCCGCCGGAAGGAGCGCCTGCCGACAAATTAGAACAGCTAGGGCTGGTCGGCATCGTCGGCCTGGCCAAGTTGGGCCGCACCGGCGCCGCGATTCAGTTGCTGGCCGAGAACCAGATTGACGTGACCGGCGATCCTGGCTTTTACTTGCTGTGGCTGGAAGGTCAACGCAAGTTCGCCGCCGCCGAAGAGTCGAAGGAGGAGCGGGAATACAAAGAAGCGAAAGTATTGCTGACCAAAGCGGTCGCCAATCCGGTCACGAGCGACGCCGTGGCGCTGGCCGAATGTCAATACGTATTGGGCTGGTGCTGTTATCGCTTGAAGCAGTTCGCCGAAGCGAGCGCTGCGTTTCGTCAGGCGATCGCCGGGCTGAAGCTGACTAATCCGAAAAAGGCGGTCGAGAGCGCGTGGCTGGCCTTCGTTTCGCTGCAGTCGCTGGCGAAAGAAGATCCTCGCTTCGCCGCCGCGGCGATCGATGTGCTGGAAGATTTGAAGCGTGATTTCCCTGATAGCTCGTACGCTAAGAAGGCGGACCTGTTGATCGCTCGCTTGCAGCAGTCGCGCGGTTCATTGATTGATTCGATCCAGCAACTGTCCAGGATTGCGCCGGACGATCCTAACTACCTTGCCGCGCAATACGATCTGTGCGTGATGCTTCGGCAACAGATTGATCAGACCGCCGACAAAGGACAGAAGAGCGACTACGCCCAGCAACTGTTGACCGCGGCGAATGTGCTCAACAGCAAGTTGGGAAGCAACTCGTCGCAGACCGACCGTTCGCGCGCCTTGCGGACGATGCTGATGACGGTCGATTTGGCGAGCCAAGGTTTGTTGAAGGCGGAAGCGGCCGACAGCGGAATCCGTCGCGCGGCCGATCTGGCGGCGCAATTGCCGGCTTCGGATGGGGCCGTTGCCGAGTACCATCATCGCGCTCTACTGCTGGCTCAGCAGAAGACGCAAGAAGATCAAATCCTGGAGCATGCCGATTGGATTTTGGCGAACGCTCCCAACTCCTCCTACGCTACCTCGGCGCTAGTAGTGCGGGCGCTCGACATCGATCGGCGGATTCAAGCGAACTCGACGCCAGAGCTGCGAACTGAAGCGTTTGAGATCTATCGCCAACTTTCGCAGCGGCTTGGATATGCGCCGCAAACGCTGCGAGAGAAGAAGAACGCCCGCATCGCCGCCAGCAAGTTTGCCGAGTACGCGGAACTAATTGGCCGGCGAGCCGATGCAGCCGTCGTAATATCTGCATTGGCCGAAGCGTTCCCGGACAATCGAACTTACTTGCAACAAGCGGGCCGAGCGTCGTTTGAAGCCGGTAAGGTAGAAATCGCCCTAGAACATTGGCGAAAGCTGCTTTTAGGGCTCGATCGCGGCTCTTCCGAGTGGTTCGAGGCAAAGTCTTACCAATTGGCCTGTCTTGCCAAAACCGACCCAGATGGCGCCCGTAAGGTGCTGAAGCAATTCAAGTTGCTGTATCCCGTAGGCGGTCCGCCCCCTTGGCGTGATAAGATAAAGGCTGTGGAACAGGAACTAGCCGCTACGAAGTAAAAATTGTCACCGCTCGTTGCTCTTGTATGTCGTCTGATCAACCACCAACGTCAGATCCCGCCGCGGCTCGCGTCAACGAGTTTCTCGGTCGGGCTACGTCGTTTATGGCGATCTACGGCGCCTCCGATCCATCGCGACTGGGGCAACTGGCGATCATCGCCGATCATCTCGGGCTGACCAATCAAGAATACCAGTCGGCGCTGCAGCGATTGCGTGAGCCGCATGCAATCACGCCCAATCCGCGGGTCAGTACGCTGCCGACGACGATGCCTAGCGGAGACCCGTCGCAATCGCCGGCCGACGAATCTGGTTCGCGCTGGGCGATGAGCGCCTCGGATCCGCTGAAGGAATCGTTCTTGCAGCAGGCGAAGCTGTTGCTGGCTAACACGAGCGCCGACACGCCGGCCAACTTACGGAAGCTGGCCGCCAAATTGGGCGTCGACGACGATCAACTGGAACGTTGGCTGGAAGAGATCTATGGCCCGCTAGTCGTCGCCGAGCCCGTTTATCCCGACCAGGAAGAAACGACAGAGGAGCCGAAAGAGCAGGGGCCGCCGAAGATCGCCCGCAAGGCGCCACAGGAGATGTACTCCGACTATCTCGATCTGGCGCTGACGGCGATTTCTTCCGGTAGGATTAACGAGCGTCGCGAAACCAAGCTGATCGCCGAAGGAGTCGAGAAGCTGGGGCTGTCGCCGGTCTTGGCTCGCGACATGTTGTACGCCGCTGCAGCAGATCGCGATTACGTGATGCTCTCGCAGCTAAAAGTCGAAGAGCCGGCGTCACCGGTTGTCGATGAGCGGAGCGAACAGACGATCGCCGCGTTCCAGCAACGGGCCGGTACCATCATCGCCAGCCAGGGAGGCGTCAGCTCGGTCTGCCGAGCGATGATCGCCGATGCGGCGGCTGAGTTTGGACTGACCACGGAAGAAAAAGAAAAAGCGCTGGCCGCCTTGCAGCGACAGGACGAGTCGCGACTGTTCGATCCGCTGGAAGAGCGAATCGAAGCGTTCCGTCGCTTCGCCGCCCTCAAATTGAAGAAGACCGAAAGTCAAATCGTCGGCGACCTGCTAACCAAGCAACTGATCCAGATCGGCATCGACCTGCACGGCTTGCCCGAAGAGACCGCCGCGGCGACCGCTCGCGAGGTGATCGCCGCCTCGGGTCTGCGCGTGGTGACGCTCGATCAGGCGATCGCCCACTTGCTGTCGATTGTCGACGACCTGTTGGCCGACGAAGGCTTTATTTCGATCGAGAATCGCAAACGTCTGCTGGCCGAGGCGCGGCAGTGGGGCGTCTCGCGAGCCGAAGCGGGCCGCATCATCGAAGAGCATATCGCCAAGATTGAGCAGAAAGCGACGCGGCGGCGACGGCGGATCTTTGCGTCGGTAATGATGTCGGTGCTGACCCTGTTCGGCGGACTGGCGGCCATTTACTGGGGCAAGCCGGAGTGGGCCGATTTCGGTCAAGGTTCCGGCGAAACGGCCGGCGAGTTGGCCAACAATCCGGGGCTCGCCAGCGAAGAGGCCGAGGGCTTTCACCGGCTCGACTGGTGGAGCGAGCCGCTGATGACCGAATTTGTTTTCTTGCGGACGCGGCGTACCGATCTGCAGCCGGCGACCGCCGCGATCGCTAAGAACGACCCCGAGCAGCGCAGCAAAGGGTACGTTGAGTTCACCACAAAGATGGTAAATGACCTGACTCAGGAAACCGACCCGAAACATGCCGAGCAAATCCGCTCGATCGTTCGCCGGTTGGCCATTGAGGAGCCGGACGACGCCGCTTACCAGGCCCTGACCCAGGGATTGATCAAACGGATTCCGGCCAAGCAGGCCAAGATTGTTCCTTCGGGCCGCTTCGCTCAGTCGTTCGCCGCGTTGTCGCTGTTGGTCGATGCCGCCGCTCAAAACGAGCTGGCGGTCGTTCGTCGTGAAGGGATCATTCAGCAGTTGGAAGATCGTCTGGGCGTGGTGACCGTCCCCTCGTCCGATCTGGCCGCCGTCTTTGCGGATGAATTGGCTCGGAACCAATACCGGTCGCTACTAGAGCTGGCCGAGACCGACGCCGATAAAGCGAAGCAAGTCCATCTCCAACTGCAGCCTGTCGTGCGAGCGAACGTCAACAAGTTGCTGGCTAGCAACCTGGATGGCGACGCTCTGTTGGCGATCTTGCCCCGAATTCGACAGGATTTGAATCGGTATCGCTCGGTCTTGGATCAGCAGATCAGCCAACGGAACCTTTCGGTGATGTTGCGGTTGATTGAATTACTGGAGTCAGGCGAAGCGAGCCCCCACATCACCAATCAGTTGCAACGCATGCTTGCTCGCGCGATCAACGTGAAGACCGATCAGATGCAGCCGACCGACGCCGCGATTGTGATGAGAAATGCGCTGGCCGGGCTTGCGGGGCAAGGGGACGTCGGTGAAATGGCTCGCTTCTTCGTTGGCCAAGCGCAGAAAATCGGGATCACCGACCGTGAGTTTGGTTCGCCCGACGAATGGTTGAACGAATCGGTCGATTTCGCGCGGATTTCGGCACTGGGCGCCGCGGCGGCGCAAAAGGAATCGGGCCGCCGGCTCTTCCAGTCCCTTTCCAGCGACGTGCCGGAGAAAATCAAGGCTTCTGGCGCGATCTCACGACGGGCGCCGACCAAAGACCGGATGAAGCGGATTCAGGAAGGTATTCGGCAACTTAGTCGCGCCAATGACGCCCGTCGCCGGATCATGGCGTACGAAAACCTGGCGACGCTTGTCCGCGGTAGCGATGATCTCGACTACTTTCACGCCGAGCGGCTGGTCGATTACCTGTTGGATAAGAAGTTGGCCGACGAGCATGATGCGATCGTGCGGCGCGTCAACGAGTTCCGCTATAGTTCGATGTTGCGACTCGCCCTTTCCGATCATCTGGAAGGGACGGTGATGCCGCTGTCCGAGTTGCAGCGGATGGTGAGCGAGATCATCGGCCGCCAGGTGATCCTGAACGACAAGCTGACCTGGAAAGAAGACCTGCGGCGGATCTTGCTGTCCGACGCGCTGCCGATGTTGGACGCCGAGGAAAACGCCGCCGGCGAAGATGTCTCGGGTGACGTCTTAGAGCAAGCCGCGGCTGGCCTGCTTGACTACTATTTGATTCAAGCCGAAATCGCCGGTCTGTCGTACGAGCAGCGGATGGCGCTGCGGACGCCGTCCGAAGCGTTGACGGCGATCATCCAACTGCAGACAGAACAACTCGGCGCAGCCAAGCTATCGCCCGAACTCCAGGCCCAGCTAGAAGAAGCCGTGCTGCAGACGCGGGTCGTGCCGCTGGTTGCCCGCAATGATCTGGCGAAAACGGTCGCCCTGCAGCGTATTTGGCTCGAGCTGGCGGCGATCGACGCGGTTCGCGCTCAACCCAATTCACGCCTGGCGACTGAACAACTGATCGCCAAGCTCCGCGAGATCGATCGCGGATCGCACAACATCTTCCAGCAGCTTCGCAACGGCGAGGCGGCGCTGGTCCGCATGCAGCTGATCCGGATGGAGGCGTAACCCACCATGCGAATGACGCTCTTCATCTTGCTGGTTTGCTCGCTTGGCGTATCGCGCGCGGGTGCGGCGGTCGTGCTGTTGCGGGGCGATGCCGACCCGGTGGCCGGTTACGTCGAGGGTCGCTCTGGCGGGATGCTGCGGCTTCGCATTCCGCAAAGCGGTGGGCAAAGCGTGACGCGCGAGATTCCCCTTTCGGACGTGGAGGATGTGCTGGAGACCGTCTCGCCGACGCGGCTCGCTGAACTGCGTCCCGATGACCCCAACGGCTATCGCAACTATGCCGAAGAGCTGGCGCAAAAGAAGGTCGATCCAGAAGCCCGAGAGACGGCGCTGCGGCTGTTCCTGATCGCGGCCCGGCTCGATTCGGCGCGACTCGGAAAGAGTTCGTTATTGGGGATGACCGCGATCGCGCGGTCGGCTGAAGAGGGGAACCGTTTTCAGGCGATGGCCTATTTGCTCGACCCAGAGCATGACGCGCAGCTGATTCAGAAGCGGCACGCCGTTCAGTTGGCCAGTCCCGAGCGACTGGATGAGTGGACCGATCTCATCATCACCGGCCTGCGGAAGCTGCGCGGCGGCGACTATCGATCGGCGCGAGCGATTTTAAAGAAGCCCGATATCGCGAAGTCATTCGACAGCATCGTCGCCGAGATTACCTACGAAGAGGCTCTTGCGGTTCTCAATAAGACCTGCCCTGGCTGCGAAGGGGGGCGGATTCCGCTGCCGATGATGCGGAAGATGGTGCTGGCCGAACTGGCGCTGTTGCCCGAGACGCATGACTCCAGCGATACCGAAAGCGTGCCGGAGTGGTCCGAACTGACCGCGACCGAAAACCACAAGCCGCTTACGGCGCTGACGCTGGAGACGATTACCGAGTTCGATCCGCGCAACTCGGTCTTTCGCCAGGGGAAGTGGGAAACGCCTTAGGCAACTCTAACTGCCTGTTGAAAAATGCCCTCGTGGCATTTTCCAACCTCGCCAGGCTCAAAGCATCGCTCTTCGCGGCTCGCAAAATAACGACTTACGTCGCTATTTTGGGATCGCATCCCTGCGATCCAGCAACCCGTTGAGAAAATCAACGGACTGCTAAGCGTTTCGCCCAGCGGTCGGCGTCTTGCCATGCTCAAGCAGGAACTTGAGCTCCGGCTCAATCTCGGCGAAGACCGAATTCAACGTTCGCAGGGCGGTCGGTCCTTCGCCAAAGTTTTCTTCCGTGCCGAGCGTCTCTAGACGGAGCGCCGCTTGTTGACCTTCGGCGGCGGCGAAGTAACCGAACGATCCCTTCAGCGAATGGGCGTTGCGGCGGAGACGCGGGCCATCGTGGGCTTCGATCGCTTCTTCGATCTCACCCAAAATGCGGCGAACATCGGTCAGAAAGACGTCGACCATCGCCTGAAGTAGCGACTCGTCGCCGCCGACGTTGGCCAGCGCCGCTTCCCAATCGACCTTGGGGACGCCATCGATGGCCGGGGCCGGCGCTTCCGCAACTTGCGGCGTCGCTTCGACGGCAGACGGCGGCGCGGTGGGGATGCTGGTCGCCAGCGCTTCATCGATCGCGTCGTACAGCGCTTGGGCGTTGATCGGCTTGGTGACGTAGCCATCCATGCCGGCGTCCAGGCAGCGTTCGCGATCACCTTTCATCGCGTGGGCGGTCATGGCGATGATCGGGATGTGCCCGCCGCTCTCTTTTTCCAGGTTGCGGATCTCGCCGGTCGCCGCCATGCCATCAAGGACCGGCATCTGCACGTCCATCAGGATCAGTTCATAGCCACCTTCGCGAAACGCCGAGACCGCCTGGCGACCATCGCTGACGACGGTCACCATGTGCCCGCGCTTTTCGAGCAAGAGGACCGCTAGCTTCTGGTTGACCAGGTTGTCTTCGGCCAACAAGATGCGACGTCCCCACGAGCCGAGCTTCGGCTCGAGGCTGGCGCCGTTGGGGGCGAGATCGCCGGCGGCGTTGTGCCCCATCACGTCCATCAGCGCGTCAAAGAGATCGGATTGCTTGATCGGTTTGGAGAGGATCGAATCGACGCGCGTTCGCCGCGGATCGTACGGCTCTTGATCGAACGAACCAGTCGTCAGCAAGATCGTCTTGGCGGCGCCCCCTGCCGGGACGTCGTTTTGGATCCGCTCCAGCAGTTCGGTGCCTTCCATTACCGGCATTTGCTGATCGACGATTACGACCTGAAAGTCTGGCGGCGTCTGGTCTTCGGCGTACAGCGAAAGCGCCTCGACGGCGCCGCTGACCACCGTTGGGTACATGCCCCAGTTGGCGAGCATCTCGGCGATGATTTCGCCGCAGGTGTCGTTGTCATCGACAACCAACACGTTGAGTTGACGACAATCGTCCGGCGGTACATGTCGCTGGTCGTAGCTGTTGGCGTCGAGTCCCAGTTGGGCGGTGAAATGGAACTGCGAGCCGGCGTCGATCTGACTTTCGACCCAGATCCGGCCATGCATCAGTTCGGTCAATCGCGAACAGATCGACAGCCCCAATCCCGTCCCGCCGAACTTGCGGGTGGTGGTGCCGTCGGCTTGCTCGAACGCGGCGAAGATCTTTCGCAGCGACGCTTCTGGAATGCCGATGCCGGTATCCGAAACGGAAAAGTGGAGCAGGGCGTCGGTCTCGGTCAACTGGTCGACTTCGACCCGCACGACGATCTCGCCATGTTCGGTAAACTTGATCGCGTTGCCGACCAGGTTGACCAGGATCTGTCGCAAACGTCCCGGATCGCCGATCATCCGCCAAGGAACGTCGGGACGGACATGGGCGACCAGTTCCAATCCCTTACCATGGGCGCGAAAGGCGAGCGTCTTCATCAGGTCGCCCAGATTTTCCCGGAGCTGAAACGGGATCGATTCGATCTCCATCTTGCCCGCTTCGATCTTTGAGAAGTCGAGGATGTCGTTGATCACCGAGACCAGGCAGTCGGCCGAGGTCTTGATCATCTGCAGGTACTCGCGCTGTTGCCCGTTTAGGTCGGTTTCGAGCAGCAGCTCGGTCATGCCGATGATGCCGTTCATGGGGGTGCGGATCTCGTGGCTCATGTTGGCCAGAAATTGCCCCTTGGCGCGATTGGCGGCGTCGGCCGATTCTTTTTGCGATTGGATGACGTCTTTGGCGATCGCCAACAGGTGCGACTGCGCCTGGATCAACATGTGCACCGACAGGACGCGAAACGTGCCGTCGCTGCGGCGCACCGCCAACGGTTCGTATGCGGCGTCACGCGGTCGGCTAAGGGCGGCGCGGGCCGCCTCGTGAATGCTGGCGTCAGCGGCGACTTCCAAGTGGGCGATGTTCATCGACTCGTAGAGAACGCGGACCGGCCGCTGCGAGTAGAGATCACGCGAGAAGAGCCGGCTCATGTACTCCAAGAACTTCTCGCGCGAGATCAGCCCCAGCAGTTGATCATCAATCATGATCAACACGCCCGGCAGATCATGCCGCTTGTCGAAGATCTCTTCGACCTCTTTACCGAAGGTCGATGCATCGACCGAAGCGTGGTGGGCCGGCAACTGATCTAGCGTCGCGTCGCTACGCAGCTTGTTCAGCTCGGCGTAGATCGTCTTGTCGTCGTGCTGCGTCATCGATCGGCCCCTGGTGATTCGGCAATCGCCGTGGTTCGCTAAACGCTGTGGTTCGCTAAACGCCGGCGACCGACGCGGCGTGTCGTTTGACCATGTTGATCGTCGTTCCTTCGTCGTCGAACGTCGCTTCGTCCATAAAGGCTTGCATCAGCACCAGGCCGCGATTGCCCAGCTTGTCGAGCGCCTGGGGATCGTTCGGTTCCGGAATCGACCCAACGTCGATGCTTGGTCCTTCGTGACGAATTACGAACGAGCCTTCTTCGCGGCAGAGCGAAGCTTGAACGTGCAGCACACGCGATGCGTACGGCTCGTTGGCGCGACGTTCTTCGACCAGGGCGATCGCTTCGGGTTGGTCAAGCTGCAGCGCTTCGAGCTGATCGAGATCAAGCTCGAGGTTGCCGCGATAGTAGGCGCTGAACAGGGCGCCTTCGAGCGCCATGCCAAGGCGAACCTGATTGCTCGCCTCGCACAGCCCCATGCTGCCGGCGATCTGCTGCAGCATTTCGACCAGACGCTCGCACAGCAGCGGATCGCTGTTCAGACGAAACTCGAAATCGGCCTTGGTCATCGCCTGGGTCAAACGTTCGTAATTGCGCTCGGCGGCGCACATCGCCCGCACCTGCTGCACGGTTGAGACGAGCCGTTCGGCCAGGTGGGTTTTCGGCACATAACATGCGGCGCCTTGTTGCAGCGCTTCGACCGCCAGCGCTTCGCTGCCATGCGCGGTGGTCAGCACGACTGGGATGTGAGGGTAGATCGATTGCATGCGGTTGACCAGTTCTAGCCCGTTCATCTCGGGCATGTTCAGATCGGTCACCACGACGTCGACTTCTTCAGAAACTTGCTGTAGCAATTCGAGGGCCGCCATGCCGTGGGTCGCTTTGGCAATTTTATTTTGCGGGTCCTTCTTCAGGATTCCTTCTAGTAGGACCAAATCGACCGGGGTGTCGTCGACGATCAAGACGGTCGGCATCGGGAAAGTCTCCTCAGAAATTGGCGCCAAGTTGGCGAAAAATTTTTTCCAATTCGGCGGCGGAAATGGATGCCGCAAGCACGCTTGCCGGCGGCGCAAGTGCTTCTGCCGATCCCTCTTTATAGAAAGCGGATGTTAAAGAACGGCGTAGATCGGGCGGGAAATCTTCGCGCTTTTTGGGGGGCGGGGCAGGGCGAAAATGGGCCCGATGATTCGAGTCGGGTTGACTTTGACGCCGGACTCGCAACAATGCGTAGCCCGATCGCAATATTCGCCAAATTGGTCTCCAGCAGACCGCTGAATTTTGCCGATCTGGGAACTTGTCTTCTCACCAAAACCTAGCGGCGACGGTGAAGTAGACTAGAATTAGAAAAGAAGCCTTCGGTGCATTTTCCGGCAGAGGGACCAATTTTTTGCGAGGGCCGGATTCAGCAACGGCTAGTGCAAGTGCACGCCAGAGTCTCGCCCGTCTCGCAGCGACTCCACTCGTCGCAACTTGACCGAAGGTTTTCTTATACATGAGAGCCGCCGTGCTGCTTGCAGCCGGCGGTTTTTTTATGACCTACAGTTGTATTGGCGGCGGCCGATGGGTCGCCCTCCTCATCCCAGGCGCAGTTTTCGCGTCGGCAGCGAAGAGAGTTCCAATGCATCAAGCTTACGTACTGGTCATCCTGGCGATCTGTTTTGCCGCTGGCAGCGTTCTGGCCCAGATCTGCATCCACTGACCAGCCGCTACTACCGCGAATATCCGAACCGCTCTTCGGTCCACGGATCGCCATGGTTGTGATAGCCCCCACGCTCCCAGAAGCCCGGCTTATCGGCGGCGACCACCTCAATACCGCGGATCCACTTGGCGCTCTTCCAGGCGTACAGTCGCGGAACCATCCCCCGCACCGGTCCGCCGTGCGCGTCGTTGATCGGCATCTCGTCGTGCGTATCGGCCAGCAGTGCGTCTTCGGCCAGAAAGTCCACCAGCGGCAGATTGGTCGTCCAACCGTTGTCATAGGCGTGACAAACGACGTATTTCGCTTCCGGCTGAATGCCGGCCAGGTCTAGCAGCGTACGGGTCGAGACTCCTTCCCAAACGTTGCTCAGACGCGACCAGCGGGTCACGCAATGGAAATCGGCGAAGACTTTGCACCGCGGCAGCGCCTGAAATCGATCCCAGTTGAGATTCACTTCCTTTTCGACCAGGCCGAAGATCTTCAGCCGCCAATCCTCGGTCTCGATCGTCGGCACATGCGACGCATGCAAGATCGGCCACTTCCGCGTGCGGGCCTGACCCGGAGGAATCCGCTCAGCCCGATGGGTGTCGGGGCTGATGATGATCCCTTCTTCGGTAATGTCTTCCGGCTTCAGCGGTTCGCCAGACTGGTACTTTGCGTGGTCGTGTTCAGATTCAAACATGCTGCTATCAGGGAAAGAAAAACGAAGCTACCGCGCAACGTTTGAATTGTATCGCCGTTGGGGAAATCGACCAATGTTCCGGCCTGGAAGATGGGAGCCTTAAACTACCACTTACTCCACCGTCCGCCGCTTCGCCCACAACAGCAGCAGCCAAACGCCCACAAAGCTAAGCGTACAGCCCAGCACCAGCAGCGGTCGCCGCACGTCAAACCGCTCCGACGCTTCGCCGCTGAAATTGAGAAAGACTCCGACCGCCAGAAAGATTCCCCACGCCGACAGTGCGGCCAGGATGATCCACATCAGCTTTTTCGAGCCAGGCGCACGTTGCAAACGCGGCGGCTTGTCGCTCGCAGGCGGAGAATCAGTAGTCGGTTGTTCCATAATAGGCCTCGGCCGCAAGTCCCGTTTCGTCCTGCACCATCTTCACGATCCGGTCGACTTCCGCGTCGCTGATCGGGCCGACGAAATCTTCAGCCGGCCGCCGGGCGACGGTGTAGATTTGAATCAGCTTCAGCGTGCCGCCGGCTGCGGTGACGTCACGCAGACGGCCACAATAGGCGGCCAGCTCTTCGTCGCTGGGGCCGACGCCGTTGACCTTCATGAACAACGTCTGAATCACCAGCGGGCGAACTTGGGCCGCCGCGGTCAGATTGTCGAGAATCCGCTGGTACGGGATCTTAGTCCGCTCGATCAACTGATAGTACGCTTCGGTCCCGGCGTCGAGCTTCGCCCAGATTTCGCCGTTGTTGGCGTCCAGGACTTCCAGTCCCTTCTTTACGACGTCGCGATGGAACATCGACGCATTGGTGATCAGCACCATTTTGACGTCGTCCATGCCGTGCTGACGCTTGATTTCGGCGGTGCGGCCGACCAGTTCGTCAAAGTTGCGATAGGTGGTCGGTTCGCCGTCGCCGCTGAAGGCGATGTCGTTGACGCGGCGCAGATGGGCCGGCGTCTCAGCGAACTTGGGGGTGCGCCAGATGTCGCCGCTGGCGGCAAGACTCAGCATTTCGTCGACTTCGCGAAAGTAGCGGTCGGTCTCGACGAACCGCGTTTCGCTTTCCTCACGACGATTGACCTGACAGTAAATGCAATCAAAGTTGCAGATTTTGTCAGGGTTCAGATTGACGCCGACCGATAGCCCGCGACTGCGTCGTGAGAGTACCGGATAGACGAATTTGTTTTCGTCAAAACTGCGCTGATGCAGCGTGTGCAGTCGATGGGTCGTCATGCAAGCTAATGTTAGTCGACAGGCGACGTCGCATTGCTGACCTTCGTGGGGCCAGTCGGCGCGACCAGGGTATTGGTTGGGACAGGCCCCAACACGTTCTCTCCCATGTTATCACGCATTGCCGACAATGTGCGGCGCATCACTTCCAGATCTTCTTCCGGAATGCCGACAATCGCCCGGGCACGGACCGAGAGAGCGCAGTTGACCATCTGTTCCCAGACGGGACGAACCTTGTCGGTCGCCCGGATGATCTTCTTGCGGCGATCGCAGGGGTCGGTCTCGCGGGTGATCCAGCCATCCCGCTCCATGCGGTCAATCACGCCGACCAATGTCGGGGCTTCGATCCGCATTTGCTCGGCGAGCTCGCTTTGGGTGATCTCGCCATGATACGAGAGCCAGGCGAGGACCTCCCATTGGCGGTAGGTGATGCCGTGCGTCGAGAGCTCCTCGTTCATGGCGCGCGAAAGCATATGGCCGGTCGAGAAAATCCAGTACCCGACGCTCTTTTCAAAGTCAAAACGGATCATGACAGACAGACTCCTAGCGAATTCCCCAGTCGGTGTATTCTAGCGAATAGAAAGTAGGATGAGAACAATCAGAATTACGAGCCCAGCGCCTCCTGCAGGCAATAGTCAAATAACAGCCGCCATTCCTCGGCAGCGGTTTGAACTAAGATCTCTTGATTGTCGCTACGGCCTCGAGCGACAGCTTCGCAGCCGTCGACCATCGCCATCGGGTCCCAATCGCTGCCCGAGGCGAGAAACCGAGTTGCCGCATCCAATTCTCCGCCAGAAGCGATCTCCGCCGCACGTGCAGCAAGATCATGCATGATCGGGTGATGACCTACACGGCGAAACCAATACTTCGCGTTCCCGTAGTCAGGTTCACGGCGGTGCATAATGCCATGCCAATAACTGCCGGTAATCGACGAAAGGTTTTGGCTAATCTCGTGAGATTCATCCAAATAGTTGTAAAGCAGCCAAATTCCCGAGAGGCATGCGTCTGCCATCTCGCGACTGCGGATTGACCGGCCCCCCGACAGATCGTCGTGGCTTAGGCGAGAAAGTTGGTCACGAACCTCACGAACCGGCGTGCCTGGTCCCAGGGGACAAGGGGGCGCCGCTTGAATCAGGTTCGCAATCGCGTCGGGGTACGAAGTCAGCATTATTTGATGCGTAGCTGTTCGGTGAAAAATTTTGGCGTTTTATCTATACTACTGTTTTTTTCGCCGTTCCGGAAACCCTACCCAGCGGTGGGCGGCGGTGATAAACTAAAGTCCTTTCGGTCCTTACGCAAAGACCACATAGGAACGCCGTTTCCTCATCTCGTTACGGAAATAGTTGATATGTCTGTTGATCCCAGCCAGGATCCGCAAGCCCAGTCGGAGACGCCGGCTGAAGCTCACACCTCCGCGCCTGAACAGGCTGCTCCTGAAACCGCAGCCCCTGAGAACTCGTCCCAGGCGAGCAGCGAGGCCGATGCGCCCAAACGCAAGTTGCGGATTGGATCGCAGCGTGACGAAGATAAACCGGCGCCTGCCCCGATGCCGGCGGCTGCGGCGGCCCCGCAACGTCCGGAGCGGCCGAAACCTCCTAAGACTGAATCGCAGGAACAACCTACGGCTATTCCCGAAGATCTCGATTCTTTGCAGACAACTCAAGAAATCGAGAAACTTCCGGTCTCATCCGATGGTCGCGTCGCGGTTCCGAATCGTCGGCAAAAGATGGACGACGTCGAGCGCGAAGTCGAAGTGGCCCTCGGGGGGCTCTCGCTCGATGAGATGATCGCTGGCGAAACCGCCATGCAGGGAATCTCCGGAAAATCGCTGGAAGCCGACAGTCGCCACGCCGCCACGGTGCTGCGGATTCACCGCGAAGAAGTCTTTATCGACCTCCCCGGTCAAAACCAAGGCTTCGTTTCGCTCCGCACGTTTGTCGCTCCTCCCGAGATCGGCGACAAGCTGGAAGTGGTCATCGTCAAATTCGATCGCGAGCAAGGTCTCTACGAAGCGCTCGTGCCCGGCTCGTCGGTCTCGGTCGTCGATTGGGGCGATATCAAAGAAGGCGTCTTGGTCGATGCGGTCGTCGATGGCGTCAACAAGGGCGGCCTGGAATGTGCCGTCGGTCAGGTTCGCGGTTTCATCCCGGCCAGCCAGATCGCCATGCATCACGTCACCAAGATGGACGACTATCTTGGTCAAAAGCTGCAGTGCCTGGTGACGGAAGCCAATCCGGAACGCCGTAACCTAGTGCTCAGCGCTCGCGCCGTCGCCGAGAAGGCGAAGGAAGATAGCCGCAAAGAAACGATGGGCGCTTTGCAGATCGGCCAGATCCGTGAAGGGACCGTCACCCGCATTCAAGACTTTGGCGCCTTTGTCGACATCGGCGGCGTTGACGGCCTGGTGCACGTCAGCCAGATCAGCTGGGAACGAGTTCAGCATCCGAGCGACGCGTTGAGTGAAGGTCAGGCAGTTCGCGTCAAAGTGACCAAGATCGATCCCGAGACCGGCAAGATCGGCCTTTCGATTCGCGACACGCTCGAAAACCCGTGGCAGAAAGTCGCCGCCGAGTTTGCGGTCGGCGCGATCGCCTCGGGCAAAGTGACCAAGATCATGGACTTCGGCGCGTTTGTCGAAATCGCGCCCGGCGTCGAAGGCCTGGTTCATGTCTCCGAAGTAAGCCATACCCGCGTCAGCCGCATTCAATCGGTTCTCAAACCGGGCGAAACGGTCGAAGTGAAAGTGGTCAACATCGACCAAGAGAAACGCCGCATCGGCCTCTCGATCAAAGCCCTCGCCCCGGCCCCGGTCGGCAAAGGGGGCGGCAAGAAAAAGGAAGTGGAAGAAATCGACGTCGACCGCGCCCTGAAGGTCAAACCGACCGCCGGCGAACTGAAAGGCGGCATCGTCAACGAACAGAGCGAAGGCTCGAAGTTCGGCCTGAAGTGGTAACGCTTCACTTCCGCATGTCCAACGCAAAAAGGCGTCCCCACCGGGACGCCTTTTTTTGATAGTAGCCCGACTCGCGAGCGAGGTAAATGCGTTTAGCGTGAATGCCCCGTGTCGAGTTCGGATTCGTAGGGTGAGTGCAGCAAGCGAATTGCGGTTTGTTCCGCGCAATCGTTTTGAGGCGCTTGCGCGGGCCCACCTTGATCCCTGCAACCGCATGGGGTGAAAATGTGAAAACCGCTTGACGTTTAAGACAGTCGCTACAATTTTTTCGTTATTGCTTGCGACCGCAGGTCCCTTGCTGGCGCTGCGGGCTACTATTCGCCTAGCTCCACAGCTTTTGGATCGCGTCGATGCAGTTTTCGGTCGCCAGGGCGCAGAGTAGCAAACCCATCACTTTCACGATGATCGTGCCGCCGGTGTCGCCGATCAGGCGGTGGATGGGGTTGGCCAGCAGCATCAAGACGTAGCAGAGTGCCAACACGACGACCAATACGACCGCGGTGATCGTTTGCTCGAACACAGTAAAGCGATGGTTGTCGGTCAAAATCACGACCGCCAAGATCGAGCCTGGACTGGCGATCGACGGCAGGGCCAGCGGAAAGACGGCGACGTCGTGGCCTGCTTCCGGTTTGGGAGGTTCGACGGCCGGGCCGACGCCGAAGACCATCTGCAGCCCGAGCAGGAACAGGATGATGCCGCCGCCGAGCTGAAATGACTCGAGCCGCACATCGAGTGCGCCTAGGACAAACTGTCCCAAGATTAGAAACGCCAGCAGCACGGCGCCGCCGATCAGCGTCGCTTTGAGCGCAATGCGGGGGCGATCTTCCTTGGCGGCTTTGCCCGTTACGCCGACAAAGATCGAGAGCGTGCCGATCGGATCGATCGTCGCGACGAGTAACAGAAATTCACTTAGCAGAAGCTCGAAATTCATTCCACTTCGGTTTCGCTGGAACTTGGGAGTCAGGCCGGTGACCTGCAAGGATAGCTTACCGATGGCGTAGCGACTATTCCGATGATTCCAATATTTCCAACTTCGGGTTGCGGAAGCGGACCTCGGTCGGCCCGCCTGAGTGGAGTTGCAGGGCAAAGACGCCTCGCTTGGCGCCCTTTTCATCCTTCAGGTCGACGCACGCTTTTCCGTTGAGAAAGGTCTGAATGTGGTCTCCTTGGGCGACGATCTCATACTGGTTCCACTCGCCCGGCTTCAGGTGCGGTTCGCCTGACTTGTCCCACAGCAAGCCGCGGCCATGCTCTTCGTACAGTTTGCCCCACCAGCCGGCGCCAACGTCGGCCTGATAGCCAGAAACCGAACCGCCAGGCAGCGCTTCGCTACGAAACTGCACGCCGCTATTTCCTTCGTTCTTGACGAGCAGGATCTCGAGCGACAAACGAAAGTCGCTGGCCGACAGATCCCCAACCGCCCCGGTGTCCGTCGATCAGGCGAATGAAGATCTCCTCGCCTTGCAGCTTCCGCAGATCGACGACGACGCGGCGGAGATCTTCGCGATTGTCGCCAGACGTTTTGAAGAAGACCTCGCCATTCTTGCGAACCAGTTCGCCCCGCGTTTCTTCATGCTTCCCGCCGTTGTGCAAAAAGGCGGCCCAGGGATGCGTCACTTGGAAAGGGGCGGAGGTGAGCGTCCCGACCGGCGGATCGAGCGCCCGCTCGTAACTGCCGACCCAAAACTTGCCTTGATGCCGGCTATGCATATCGCCGCGGCGACGGTTGACGACGTCCCCTTCGATCGGCGTGCCGACAAACGCTTCGCCTTCCGCCTTCCAGTCGGCCAGCGTGCCGGTCTCAAAGTCGAGGTTCAGCTGTCGCCCGGTTTCGTCTTTCGGCAACACGCCGACCGGTTCGGCCGCCCCGGAGAGCGAAATCGAGAAACAGACCAAGGTCACCGCAAAGGCAAAGCGTCGAATCATGGCGCAACTTTTGGGGCTGGAAAGGAGTCGAGGATGGGGAGTGTTTGGCGTGGATTTTGTATATTCTCTCAGAATCGAAGCCCGGGGCCATAAGAGATTGCACATCGGCGGGAGGTTTGTTACGTGCCGGTCTCGCGTAGATTTGGTTCAAAACCCTACCGTACCGTTCGCTCTGGAAGCGGCATGAGCCCGATGACCAACTCAAAGGGGGCATGCCGTCTGGTGCGCCAATATGGACAACGACAACGACGAAGAACTAGTGATCGGCATCCGCGATGACGCTGGCGACAACACCCGTCGCGGCCTGCGAATTTACGATCCCGTAGACGCCGCAAATGGCGATTGGCAACGAACGGTGGTTGATCCTGGCGGCGTCGCGATCGAAGATCTAGCGGTCGGCGATTTGGATGGGGATGGGCGCAACGACGTGATCGCCGTGGGGCGTCAAACGCACAATGTGCGGATCTATTGGAATAAGACTCAGCCAGACCAGTAGAAATTTTCGCCCTCGTTTTCGATTTGTCGAAAGTCCCCCATTCGCTCGGACTGGAAGGGCAACGTTCGCGCGTTAAACTAAAAGTATTGCTATCAAAAAATGTTACGTGTCGATTCGAGGAAGAGATGAGCAAAGTTCGCTGGGGCGTTCTGAGTACGGCGAAAATTGGTACGAAAAAAGTGATTCCCGGGATGCAGAACGGGGCTTACTGCGAAGTAAGCGCGATCGCATCGCGGAATCTCGCCAAAGCCCGCGCGGCTGCTAGCGAGTTGGGAATCGCCAAAGCGTACGGTTCGTACGAAGCGCTGTTGGAAGATCCGGAAATCGATGCGATTTACAATCCGCTCCCCAACCACATGCATGTGCCGTGGACGATCAAAGCGATCGAAGCCGGCAAGCACGTCTTGTGCGAAAAGCCGGTCGGCCTGACCGCCGACGAGGCGCAGAAGCTGCTCGACGTCGCCCGCAAGCATCCGCAGCTCCGCGTGATGGAGGCGTTCATGTATCGCCATCATCCGCAGTGGCAAAAGGCGCGAGACATCGTTCGCGACGGCGGCATCGGCCGACCCGTTTCGATCCAGACCTGGTTTTCGTACTTCAACGACGACGCCGACGACATCCGCAACCAGCCTGAGTATGGCGGCGGCGCCTTGATGGACATCGGCTGCTATCCGATTTCGCTGTCGCGGTTCATCTTTGAAGGAGAGCCGCGCCGCGTGATGGCCAGCGTCACGATCGACGAGCAGTTCAAGACCGACACGGTCACCTCGGCGATCATCGACTTCGGCGGCATCACCAGCACGTTTACCTGCAGCACCAAGTCGGCCCCGTATCAACGGGTGCACATCATCGGCACGACCGGCCGGATCGAAGTGAAGATCCCGTTCAACGCCCCGCCGGACGAACCGTGCATCCTGTATCACGAAACGAACGAAGAGATCCAAGAGCTGCGACTGCCGATCGCCGATCAGTACACGATCCAAGGCGATCTGATGTCCAAAGCGATCCTCGACGAATCGCCGACCCCGACGCCGCTGACCGACGCCGTCGCCAACATGCGGGTGATCGAAGCGATCTTCCGCAGCGGCAAAAGCGGCAAGTGGGAAACGATCGCCAAAGATTCGGCCGAATAAGATCGTAGGGTCCGCTGTGCGGACCAATACCCTGCCGAATCGTGCAACACCAGCCCGCAGCGAAACCCAACAATGTGCTTGCAAGCAAAAGGTGGGTTACCCAAGCGAGTCACGATCAACGAGCCAAACAACGTTTCTTACCTGCCTGTTGAAAATTGCCCTCGTGGCGTTTTCCAACCTCGCCAGGCTCAGAGCATAGCTCTTCGCGGCTCGCAAAATAACGACTTACGTCGCTATTTTGGGATCGCATCCCTGCGATCCAGCAGCCCGTTGAGAAAATCAACGGACTGCTACGCTTGCTTCAACCACCCTACAAGTTTATTACAAACTACTCCGCCATCCGCAGCGTCCCCAACATCGGCTCATACTCCGCCGCAGCAAACGGCCCACCCAACGTGATCATCTCGACGAAGAAATAGTCCCCCTCGCGGGCCAGCAGATACTGCACCTGCCGCACCTTCCCACTGCCGTCATCGCCGCGGGCAAACTTCTTGCCGCTCACGTCGCCAACCGCAAAATCAACCGGCGGCAGAAACGTCGTATTCCCGGCCTCACGCAGCCGCGCAAAGTCGCCCGTCATTTTCGCCAGACGCTGCTGATGCCTTTCCGGCGTCGAAGGCAACAGCAGAATGCGAACCTGCTCGTCCTCCAAAACGTCGGCGCCTTGCTCGACGCGGCTTTGCATCGAGTCGGGCACGTCGACCACCACGGTCGGCGAAGGGGGACTCCATTTCGTCTCCGGCGAAGAACTGCAGGCCGCGCCACAAAAAAGTGCAAAGCCAGCCAGCGCGGAGAAAAGTGAGCGTGCGTTCATCAAGACAATTTCCCCCAAGGTCAGACGAGCCAACCCCATCGTAGCCCGAGGCCCAAGCCGAGGGAATGCGGCGGGAAGAAAGCGGATGGCGCTTCATCCTTGGCCCGGAGGGCCAACCCAACCCAACCTAACCCAGGGCGAAGCCCTGGGTTGAATCGCAAGAACATACGTTGACGTTTGATTGGGAAACGAAGATGTCGCATCGAAATCCAACGTCAACCATTCCAGGGCGCCTGTGACCCAGGGCGATGCCCTGCACTAGGTTAGGACGGCCTTCCAGGCCTAACTGCCTGTTGAAAAATGCCATCGTGGCAATACCGTTCGGCACGCCATTTGCGCATTCAAATTAATTCCGGTTCGCCGTGCCACAATGGCAGGGCGAAGCTTGGTTTCAACCTTGAATGCAGTGACATTTTATCGTGCGGAAGTCTTCTAAAAATCGCAAATCGGCGGCCGCGTCTGCTAGCGCTGGCGACCAACAATCGATTCATGTGCAAGGCCTGAAGTACTTTGCCAAGTTGCGGCCGTTGTTGGCGGAACTTCATGACGAGGGGACAGCTCGCGATGCCGCTGGCAACCGCACGTTGCACTTCGATCAGTATTGTCTGCTGGTGCTGCTTTACGTTTTGAACCCCGGCATTTCTAGTCTGCGAGCGCTTTCGCAGGCAAGCGAACTGACCAAGGTTCAGCAGAAACTCGGCAACGAGAAAGCGTCGCTTGGCTCGCTTTCCGAGAGTGCTCGGCTGTTCGATCCGGAGCGACTGAAAGCCATTATCGGACTGCTGACCGAGCAGGTTCAAGCCGGAAAACTCGACGCCAAAGCGGCGAAGTTCGCCCAGGGGCTCATCGCCGTTGACGGCAGCGTGGTGAACGCGTTGCCGTCGATCATGGCCGCGACGCTGTTGAAGCAGACGACCGGTTCGGCCGTTGTGCGTTGGCGACTGCACACGCACTTCGAGGTCGCCAGTTTCACGCCGCAATCGATCACCGTGACGCCTAACGGCGGCGGCGAAAATGACGAACGAGCGGTGCTGGCGCGTTCGCTGGAGGCGGACAAGATTTATGCGATGGATCGTGGTTACGCCAAGTTCAAACTGTTCAACGCGATCGATCAGCGCGGCAGCAGCTATCTCTGTCGCCTGCGCGACAACTCGAAGTATGACGTGCTCGAAGAACATCCGCTGACCGATGGCGATCGAGCCGCAGGAATCCTCAGCGATCAGACCGTGCTGCTTGGCAAGACGAGCAAGAAGGAAGATCGTCCCGATCATCTGGTTCGACTTGTCTGCGTGAAGTGCACGCCGCACAAGAATCGAACTGGCGGCAAGGTGAAAGGTTCCAAGGCGCCAAGCAGCGACGGCGTGCTGCGAATCGCGACGAACATGCCGTTCGCCCCAGCCGAAATCATCGCGATTCTTTATTCATATCGCTGGACGGTCGAAATCTTCTTCCGCTTCTACAAGCAACTGATGGGTGGCGCGCACCTGATCAGTCACAGCAAAAACGGAATCGAGATTCAGGTTTACTGCGCGATGATCGCCTGCCTGTTGATCCACCTGTGGATCGGCGGCAAGCCAAGCAAACGGACGTTCGAGATGATCGGTTACTACTTCACCGGCCTGGCCAACGAAGAGGAGATGCTGGCCCACATCGCCAAGATCCGAAAGCAAGCCGCCGCGACAGCGAAGAAAAAATCGTAGCAGGCAGTAAGGAGTCCGCCGTCGCAGCGGTCTCTCGGTTGATGCTGCGCGGATGGAAAATGGAACGGCAGCTTGCACGGTCCAGCAGCGGGGCGAAAATGCGTGAAGAGTTCGCGGCGGGATCAAATCTGTTTATGCCGACTGGGCGTGCCGAACAGTATTGCCCTCGTGGCATTTTCCAACCTCGCCAGGCTAAGAGCATAGCTCTTCGCGGCTCGCAAAATAACGACTTACGTCGTTATTTTGGGATCGCATCCGTGCGATCCAGCAGCCCGTTGAGAAAATCAACGGACTGCTAAGAGAGAACGGGGCATAGGATGTGACCGCTGACGGCGCCTGCGATTCGACGTGGTTCCCGGATACGATCGGGCCTGCTCGAATGTGTCGCCATTGGTCACGTTTCTCGCCGCCTGCTTGCTCGATCCCAACGTTCCATACGCACTCCTATTTTCTTCCAAATTTGCTTGCCAAATTGTCCCGATTTTTGGTATAAAAATGTTCAGGCATGCCGTGGACCTGGTCCATGTGTGTTTCTCCTCTTGAGGAGACTCACCGGTGCGTGGAGACGCGCTGTGAACTTGCCGTCTGGTCGATGTTTCCCCTGGTTCTGGAAAGGGGCAAGAGTCGATCCAAAATTCGCGCAAGCGGTCCCGTAAAAATTGCGGAGAACGTACGCGCGGATCGAGCGGCCGTTGGGGCGAATGACTAGCGCCGACGGTCTTGAATTGGAAATGGTCCAGTTTTTCCCAACGTTTCGCACTTGGTTGCGATGAAGCTACCGGTGCGCGCTGGGCACCGATTTTCGGGTGTACGTAGGCACGAAAAAAAATTCGTCGCGGTCCAGTCCACTTCGTCGCAGGAAAAAAACGAAACGCGGCGGTCCAGTTTTTCGGGTGCGTCGAGACGCACCGCGAACCTGTGCGTTGGGTCGATTTTTCCCACGCGTGATAACGCAACGGTGCGCGGCGTTTGCGTTGCCACGCGAGGTTGGTGGTGCGCGATTGAGCAGGGCCCGGTGCGTCCAGACGCACCCTACCCAAGAAAACTTGCGCGAATTGGTCCAGTTGTTTCGGATCGTAAGAACATGTGTTCCGGGTTGGGTTTAGATCGCCGCGGTGGGGCTTTCGTTTCTAGGGCGGATCGTGATCCAGGACTGCGCCGCCTGACGGCGACTTCGCCCTGGGCTACGTTAGCGGCACCCTTTGGGGCTGAAGAAAAATCGAAACGTGGCGGTCCAGTTTTTCGGGTGCGACTGGAGGCGCCGTGAACCTGCGCGGTGTGTTTGCGTTGCCACGCGAGGTTGGTAGTGCGCGGGTTGGGCAGGGCGTGGTGCGTCCAGACGCACCCTACATGAAGAAAAAAATTCGCGTGCAGTCCGGTCCGGTTGGTTGGGGAAAAACGAACCGGATGGGGCAGGGCGATTCGCGCCTGGTTTTGTACTTGCGGGCGCATTTCCCTCGCTTGCGCTTCGCGCTACTATTGCTGCGTTTGCGCTGGGTGGGGGAGTTTCGATGCGCGCTTTCAAGAAAAAAGAATGGCCCGGTCCAGTGATTGGATCCGAGCCGTTTGTTGTTAACGAATTCGTGCTTGATTCGTCATTCGGGCTTCGACATTCGTCATTGACGAGTATCGGCGCGCTAGATGTTGCGGCCCATGCGTGTGGCCAAACGATTCAAAGTTTCGCTGGCGTCTTGGTCCGACAGGTGGACGTGGATCACGCTCAGGCCGTTGCGGTCGTCCCAGGCACTATGGAGCGCTTCATGAAACTCCTTTTCGGTCCGGACTTCGTAACCAGTGCCGCCGCCGAGGACGTCGGGTAGTTTGCTGTAGTTCCAGGGATGGATTTCGTTGTATTCCCATTTGCCGGCATGCAGCCAGCGTTCGGTGCCGTAACCATGATTGTCGAGCACAATGACGACCGGATCGTAGCCGTTACGAACGATCGTCGACAGTTCCATGCCGGTCATCTGAAACGCCCCGTCGCCGATGATCGAGATAACCCGAGCCTTCGGCTTGGCGGTTTGCACGCCCAAGGTCGCCGGCACGGCGAAGCCCATCGACGTGTAATAGGCGGGGCTCAAAAATTCGGATTGCCCGCGGGTAACCAGTTCGGTCGCCGAGAAGAGCGAATCGCCAATGTCGGCGACCACGATCACGTCGTCGTCGAGCAACTCGTTGATCATCGGCACCATGCGGCGGACGGTCAGCGGCTCGTCGGTCAGTTCGCCAACCGGAAGTTGCTGCATCGCCAATGCCTCGGGAATCGGCCGTTTCGGCGGATGCGGTTTTTGAGCGGCCAGGGCTCGCATGAAGTCGGGCAGCGTGACGCCATGATAATGATGATGCCGCACGCGCAGTTGTTCGCTGGTGGCGTAGATGCACTTCGACGGATCGAGGTTGGCGGTGAAAATGCCGAGGTTGATGTCGGTCATGAACGCGCCCAGAACCAGGATCAAGTCGCTGTCCTCGACGAACTCGGTGACCGCTTCGCGTCCCATGGCGCCTTCGTACAGACCGACGTACAGCGGATGCGTCTCGGCCATGACGCTCTTGCCGAGCATCGTCGCCGAAACTGGAATGCCGGTCGCTTCGGCCAGTTTGACCAGTTCGTCCTGCAGTTGGAAACGATGCAGTTCGACGCCGGCGATGATGGCGGGGCGCTCGGCTGCGGCGATCAAGCGAGCCGCTTCGGCCGCCGCTTCTTCCAGGGCCTGCGGATCGCTAGTGGTGGTCGGTTCCTGATAGGTGTGGCTGATGTGCGGCACGACGTTGACCATGTCGCGCGGCAGTTCGATATAGACGGGACGCTTGAACCGAGCGCAGGCGTCGAGCACCCGATCGATCTCGCGGAAGGCGGTGACCGGATCGACCAGTTCGGTACCGGCGACGCACAGCTTTTCAAAGACGTCTTTTTGCGTGCTGAACTCGCGCACCATGTGATGCAGCAGCGGATTGTTGACCCGCTCGCGCAGGCCAGGCGAACCGGTCAGCACGACGACCGGCGACTTTTCGGCGTAGGCGCCGGCGACCGAGTTGCAGATGCTCAGACCGCCAACGCAGTAGGTGACGCAGACGGCGCCCATGCCATGGACGCGGGCATAAGCGTCGGCGGCGAAACCGGCGCAGTCCTCACGCGTGCAACCGACCATGTTGATCGGGCTTTGCTCCAGCATCGAATAGAACGAGAGAATGTAGTCTCCCGGAATGCCGAAGATGTCTTGCAGTCCATATTCCTGCAAGCGACGAATGAGGTACTGGCCAATGGATAGTCCGGCGATGCTACTACTACTCGACTGCGGCATGCTTGCCTTTCTCTGCGCGAAAACGATTTGGGGCTACAACAATTGTACGTTGTAAACAAATTGTACGTTGTAAACACAAAGTCGGCTAACGGTGAATTACCTTACCAGCCGCGCCGAAAAGTCCAAATTACTCGGCCGTTGGCGTGACGCCCGAGCGTTTCAGGTGCTCGTTGTAGAGTCGTTTGTCGGTCAACACCATGATCTTGCCGGTCTTGTCGTCATAGCCATACATTTCGTAGCTGCGGAGCTTCGCAAACTTGACGTTATTTTCCTTCATGATCTGCATGTATTCTTCATAAGTGGGCCAACGACCTTCGACCGCCTTCTTCATCTGAACGGCTTGTTGCATGCCGAGCGTGCTGACGCGAGCCATCGCCGAGAAGTAGGCGGAACCGGCCTGGCTGAACGGATCGACCCCGGCGGCCGACGAACCTTCGGCGACGACGATTTCCGGATCTTGCAGCGCCTTGTGAACGTCGACCACTTTGGCGGTCGTCTTGCCGATCACGCCGCGCGGTTCGGGCTTGGTTTCGGCAGGCGGCGTCGCGGTTTCGGTCGCAGGGGCCGGGGTTTCGGTCGCAGGGGCCGGGGTTTCGGTCGCAGGGGCCGGGGTCATCGCCGGACCGGTTGGAGTCGCGCCAGCGCCGACGGCGGCCGACGAACCTTCCAGCGGCGCTACGCCGCCGGGAGCGACGGGGCCGGAAGTGCGCTGGCCGATCGGTTCGGTATCGCAGCCAACAAGAAACGCAAGAAAACCAACGATCAGGGCGATACGCGACATGGGAGAAGATCCTTTGAAAGAAGAGCGGGGACGAAAATTGACCCGTCAGGCTGCAATATCGATCATTTGGCCGCCAAATTCAAGCGCCGTCCGGGTGTTGTTAGGTGGCCACGACCTTGTTCCCTTTGTGGGTAAGGGATAAATTTAATACTTACGCAGTTCCGCCCCGCAGAGACGAAACCACCATGAAACTGGTCATCGCCATCATTCAGCCGAGCCGCCTGGAAGCGGTTAAAGAAGCGCTTACCGAAGTCGAAGTCTTTCGGCTCACGGTGATGGATTGTCAGGGCTTTGGTCGCCAGAAGGGACAGACCGAAGTTTATCGCGGTCACGAGTTCACTATCAATCTGCTGCGCAAAGTTCAGCTGCAAATCGCGGTGAACGAGGAGTTTGTCGAACCGACCGTCGACGCGATCGTCAAAGGCGCCCGAAGCGGCGAAAAGGGAGAGATCGGCGACGGCAAGATCTTTGTTTTGCCAATGGACGAATGCGTGCGGATTCGAACCGGCGAACGTGGCCCCGACGCGATCTAAGGCGGCGAGCCGCGAAGAGCGATGCTCTGAGCCTGGCGAGGTTGAAAAATGCCACGATGGCATTTTTCAACAGGCAGTTAGCCTTTGCTTAGTTCGAGTTCGACCGCATCGCGAAAGACATCCATGTCGTAGGCGCCAATCCAAACGCGCTGCACGACGCCGTTGCGATCGACGAGAATCGTGGTCGGATAAGCGAGAAACGGGCCGACTGAGTTGAGTTCGGTGCGAGACGCTCCGGCGGCGTCGGCGTAGACCGGCAAGCCGATGATGTTGATCTTTTCGAGGATGTCGGCCGAATCGCCAGCCAGCTCGGTCATGTTTTCGCGGCCGTCGATGGCGTCGCGAGAGCAACTGACCGGTAGGAATTGAAACGCGGTTTCGTTTTTCAGGTCACGGCTGAGCCGGACCAAGCCGGGGAGTTCGGCCAAACAAGGTGGGCACCAGGGGCCCCAGAAGTTGATCAGGCTGACCTTGCCTTGCAGGTTGGCAGTGGTGATCGGTTGGTCGGTGTTGAGCAGCGGGGCGAAGTCGACCTGCGTCAGTGGGTGGCCGACCCAAGGATGCGACTGTTGCTGCGGCGGCTGCATGGCCCGGATGACCAGAATCACGCAAAGCCCGACCAGCACGGCGAACAGGATGGCGGTTACGGCCGAGCTAATCCATTTTTCGCCAGATCGCTCGGGGCCGAGAGAATGCTGATCGGAATCGTTCATGGTGGGCGTCGCCAGTGTGGAATTCGGAGCAGGGAAGGGGACAGGCGGTCGACCCTATTTTATCCGAAGCGATGGAGCGTGGCGGCAACTTCTTTCGTTTTGCTGGGAAAGCCTTGAGCGGCGAAGCGGCCCGAGACGGGGAGGAGCAGGCGCCGATCGGGTTAAAAGGAGGTGAATCTGACGCTTCAGAGGCCGTCGATGGGCGCCCTGGCAATTAGAATCGAACCAGGAAATCGCTCTTGCGTTGGCGGACAACTCGCGGAAAATTTGCTAAGTTTGGAAGAATCCTCCTAGGGCGACGATCCAGGGAATCGACAATCCAAGGAATGCTGTCGGCCATTTCTATCTCCCGCCTTTGCGTACGAATATGAAGTTCGAAGTCGAATTGAAGTTTCCGGTCGATGATCTCCGCCGCGTCGAAGCGGCGCTCTCTAGCTTGGGCGCCGAAATCGAGATCCCAGTGAAACAGTCCGATTATTACTATGGGCATCCGTCGCGCGACTTCGCCGAAACGGACGAGGCGCTCCGGATCCGCAAGGTCGGCAGTAAGAACATCATCACCTACAAAGGGCCCAAGATCGACTCGACGACCAAGACCCGTCGCGAGATCGAAGTGCCGCTGGTTTCGGGATCGGAAGGCGCCGCCAACATCGTCGAAATGCTGGAGTCGCTCGGCTTTTCGCTGGTCGCCGAAGTGACCAAGAACCGCCGCAAAGCGAATCTGCAGTTCGCTGATCAAGAGGTGGAGGTCGCCCTGGACGAGGTGAAGAACCTGGGCCAGTTTGTCGAGCTGGAAATCTCGGCGGAAGAGGCGGATATCGACGCCGCTCGGACCGCGATTAACGAGTTGGCCGCCAAGTTGGGCCTGTCGGGCAGCGAACGCCGCAGCTACCTGGAATTGATCCTGGAAGGCTAACTGCCTGTTGAAAAATACCATCGTGGCATTTTTCAACCTCGCCAGGCTCAGAGCATCGCTCTTCGCGGCTCGCCAAATAACGACTTAAGTCGTTATTTGGGGATCGCATCCGTGCGATCACGCAGTCCGTCGAGAAAATCAACGGACTGCTCGAGCTGCCTTCCCCCCCGAGGCGGCGGATTGGGGCGTTTCGAGACCGCTTCTCAAAAAAATTCGACCCACGGCGAAACCCTGAACTGCAACCGGGGTTCATCTATTTTCGAAACGGCAAATGCGTCGTTTTCGTCTCTCTACGAGATACGAATCAGGCGAACTTGCGCCTGTTGGAAACTTTGGGGAGCCCTGGGTCGTCAATACCGCGCAGATGGCCTGGGGCTCCTTTTTTGTTTCGATGAATTCTGGGCGTAACTGGCCAAGACGCCGGGCGATCGCCACCCAGCAGCGGCCGAGTTTCCTATACTACAGGTATGTCTTCTGTAGCCGCTCAGCAGCCAAACTCTTCCTCCGATTCTCCCACTTCGACGCTTCCTACCGAACCGGATGAAGGGGCGGAAACTCGCAACTTCTTTTTGTTGGCGTTCTCGCAGGTGGTGCTTCGTTGCGGCTGGATCTTCAAGACCGAGAGCATCATCATCCCGGCCGTGCTCGACTTGATCGCTGGGCCAGGTTGGGTTCGCGGGCTGCTGCCGATCTTGAACCGCATCGGGCAATCGCTGCCGCCGCTGTTTTATGCGCGCACGCTGAAGTCGATGTCGCAGAAGAAGTGGTCGCTGTGCGGTACGACGCTGGCCATGGGAGTCTGCTTCTCTTTGCTGGCATTTTGTTTCGTGCCGCCGATTCGAGATGCGGTGGATGGTTGGTTTCCGGAGAGCACCACTTGGCCGAGCGTCTGGCTGACGGTCGCGTTCTTGGTCTGCTACTTCCTCTTCTTCGCGGCGACGGGGCTGAATCAGGTTGGCTTCGGCACGGTGCAGGGGAAGCTGGTTCGCGTGACCAAACGGGGGCGCTTGATGCTGGTCGCCAACTTTGCCGGAGCGATCGCGGCGATCGGCTTGGCCGCGTGGCTGTTGCCAAAGTGGCTGACCAATCATGACGCGCACGTGCACTGGATCTTTGGCTTCGCTGGCGGTGCGTTTCTGCTGAGCGCCGGCGTTTCGGCCTTGCTGAAAGAGCACTGCGACAAGGCGCCGCACGTGAAGGGAACGGCCGCCGAGTTATTTCATGACGCGTTCAGCGTGTTGACCGAAGATCGCAACTTCCGCCGTTTAGCGGTGGTGGCGTTTTGCTTCGGCTGCTCGCTGATGCTGTTCCCGCACTATCAGGCGCTGGCCCGCGATCGACTGGGGGCGCCGCTCGAGAACTTGATCTTCTGGGTGATCATTCAGAACGGCGGCACGGCGGCGTTTAGCCTGCTAGGAGGGCCGCTGGCCGATTGGAAAGGGAATCGCCTGGTGCTGCGGCTGATGATGTTCGGCGTCTTCTTGATGCCGCTGATCGCCATTGTGCTGATCCATACAGGGCCAAGCGACGCGACGCTGTTCAACTGGCTTTTCCTGCTGGTCGGCGTAACGCCGGTGATGTTCCGCGGGCTTAGCAACTACGTGCTAGAGATCTCCCCCCGCAGCGAACATCCGCGGTACCTGGCCGCCCTCAGCTTGTGCGTGGCGGCGCCGATGGTTGCATCGCCGGCGGTTGGCTGGGCGCTCGACGCGGTGTCGTACGAGGCGGTCTTTCTAACGGTGTCGGCCATCTTGTTCGGCGGGTTGCTGATGACCTGGACGATCGCCGAGCCGCGTCAAAGCGTTTAGAGCGTTTTTCTGATAGCAGTAGCGTTTCTGGCGTTAGTGAGGCAACCTCGCCAGGCTCAGAGCATAGCTCTTCGCGGCTCGCAAAATAACGACTTACGTCGTTAATTTTGGGATCGCATCCGTGCGATCACGCAGTCCGTCGAGAAAATCAACGGACTGCTAGACCTTCGCCAGCTTCAGCGAGAACTGGTTCTGCGGCGAGGCGTTCACTTGGTTGCGGGTCGGCGAGTAGTCGACGACGTTGACCGAGCCATCAGTGGTGAACTCCAAGAGTCGCAGCCAGGCGTCTCCGCCGTTGGGCTTCATCTGAAAGTTGACCAGCATCTGGTGAACGTCGCGACCGCCAGGGGTGGTCGACGTCATCCGGGCCAGGCCATCGTTGAGCACATGGCCATTGACCGTCAGGATGAAGTTCTCGTGCTTGCTGACCAGATTGTTCCAGAGTTCGGTTCCGTCCATCACGTCGCCGCCGCTGATCTTGGCGACTTGATAGCTGTGCGGGTTCCAGGTTTGTTTGGTTTGCTTCTCAGCCCAGTCATAACGGGTCTCGTCGAAGTACATATAGGCGTGCGTGATCAAAATCGCTTCGCGATCTTTGTGCTTGGCGGCAATCTCGTTGGCCCAACGCACGACATCGCGCCGCGGACCGAACTCGAGCCCGATCACCACAAAGTCGCGCCCCCCGGCCGAGAAGAGATGGTAGCTGTTCTCCATCTGCCGCGGCTCTTTGTCGTAGACGCCCCCGAACGTCGGCAGCGGGCGGAACTTGTCGATCGGGAAGTAGTCGTTTAGCGACGTCGAACGATCGTGGCACTTGCCGCCGCTGCTGTAGTCATGATTGCCGGGGACCAGGAAGTAGGGGATCTTGCCGTCGAGCTGGGCCAAGGCCGAAGCGGCCAATTGCCACTGCTCGGCGGTATTTCGGTTGGTGATGTCGCCCAGGTGCAGGGCGGCGGCGATGTTGCGAGATTTCTTGTTTTCCGCCAGCCACTTAGTCTGCTGCAGGAACCCCTCGGGATGCCCTTCGCCATACATCTGCGTGTCAGGCAAGACGGCGACGGTGAACGAGCCTTTGCCAATCGGAGCCGGTTCCCCCTCGACGAACTTGGCGTCGGCATACGGATCGGCCGCGAGCGATTGCGAGCCAGCAAGCGAAATGAACGAAGATCCGACGGCGAGCGAAGCGCCGGTCTTGAGCAACTGGCGGCGATCAAGCGAGGTCATGACAGATTCCTGGCGGGGGAATTTCATCTAGTGGAATCGTAATTATCGCCCGGAGGCTAGGGCGTGTAAACCTATGAGCGGCTCGCTTTTGTCTTAACTCAAACCATCGTCGGCAGCCCACAGCAAAACGACACGAACACCACCCATACCAACAAGACTTCGCCCAAGAGGCTCTGAAACGACATCAGGTACAGACGAACGCCGCAGCATCCCAGCAAGACGAGCCACCCGCCAACCAGCAAGATGGTAAAAGGAGTTTCGCCGAACTCGCCCATGATGAGCGGCAGGACGAAGTAGTAGATGGCCAGCGGCGTAGCGGCGAGGATTGCCCCCAGCCAGGTTCGCGGCTCCCAAATCAGCGTCGCCGCCGCGCCGATCGCCGGCGAGGCCAACAGCAGCACGCCAAAGATCGAAGCGCCCGCCGTTTCGGCGAGTAGGCGGATGTAGCCAAGCAGCAGTGCGACGACGAAGACCGACCAGAAGAGCCGCGGCAGGGTAATCTGATGCGCACGCGGCCCACCGCTCTTGAGCGCATCGCGTACTGGCGACTGGTCGTCCATGGCAAGTTAACCCGGCGGCCAAGTCAGTTTGCGCCCGCCCATCAAATGCAAATGGATGTGCGGCACTTCCTGACCACCTTCCTCTTTGCAGTTGACGATGACGCGGTAGCCGTTTTCCAAACCTAGTTTGCGGGCGACGTCGCGGACGACCAGCCACAAGTGTCCCATAACCGCAGCGTCTTCATCCGCGATGTCGTCGATCGTGGCGATCTCCTTCTTCGGGATCACCAGCAGATGGGTCGGCGCCTTGGGGGCGATGTCGCGGAAGACCATGCAGAGGTCGTCCTCGTAGATGACGTCCGCGGGAATCTCGCCATCGATGATCTTCTTGAAAATCGTCTTCTCGCTCATGCTGTCTTCTCGTCGCTATCGGGTTAGATGCTCGCTGCTATGGTGGCAGAATAGCACCATTTTACGTAGCGGCCAATCAGTTGGTTTGGATGGGTTGCCGTTCGCTGCGCGACTTGGGGGCAATACGGGAAATGCGGGTCGCTAGCAGGCCAGTTTCGGTCAACTCCCAGACTTTCACTTGCCGAACAATCCTAATGAGTCGTAGTCGGCGATGGATTGCCGCTGCGAGGAGACGCCCCCCAAGCGGCCAGCCTTTGTGGAGCGTCTCCGTTTCTGTCTGAGTTATGGGGGGACGCATGATGCTGAAGCGCGAGAATATCGCGTTGACCCTGGCATTCTTGCTTGGTCTGTTGATCGCTTATGAAGTTCGCGCCCAACAAGCGAACTACGTGCAAGAGAACGGGATCACCTATCGCGAAGTCGTTAATAGCGTGAAACGCCCGGTTGTCGAAACCAAAATGCAGGAGCATACCGAGCAAGTCTACGTCGAGCGGTTCACCACCGACATGCACGAGAGCCAACGCACCGTTTCGGTTCCGGTCACCGAGTATCGTTGGGAAGCGTACACGCCGATCTCGATCAACATCTTCGCCCCGCCGCGGGTTGCGTATCGCTGGGTGCCGGTTACTCGCTGGGAACAGCGCGTCGAAACGGTTCGTACCCCGGTCACGCGTCGCGACCTGGTTCCCGAAACCCGCACCGTTTCGCGCCCCGTAACGACTACCCGCATGGTCGAAGACAAAGTGATCTCGCGAGTCGCCGTCAGCACCACGCCTGGCACGTCCAACGGCGCCAGCAACGTCGCCGCCGCGCCGATCGAATCGCAACGCGTGGGCGGGCTCGGCATGCCGAGTGATCCTCCCCGCGTCGGCACGCGACTTGATCCGGCAGGGGCAGGGGCTCCGTCTCGCTTCCGCTAATCGTAGGGTCCGCTGTGCGGACCACAATGCGTTCGGCAATTCGATTCGGTCCGCACAGCGGACCCTACGGCTTTACAGGCCTTCGGTTAGCTCTTCGGGCAACTCCGGCAGCGCGGCGCCGGTTTCAATGGCGTCGCGGGTTTGCTGCGCCAGGTCGATCGCCAGCGGCGTTACCTGCGGGCAGCGATTGGCGACGTCGTTGACGTCCCAGCGATCATCCGGTTTGCCGAACAGCTGACACTGCCGCTCGCGATCGACGCGAGCGCCCCACGCGGCGGTGCGCAGGTAAAGCTCGTCTCCCTGTACGCACAAAGTGCGATCGCGACCCGGCGCATCAAGGTGAAGCAGCGAACGGGACGAGTCGACGTCTCGCTTCGGGCCAGTCGCGCCGAACCAGTCCAGCAGCGTCGCCGGCAAGTCGCTGCTCGACGTTAGGCCTTGCACGCGAGTCAGGCCTTCCGCGGCGCCAGGCAGGCGAATCATCAGCGGCACATGCGCCAGGTTGGCGTAGACCGCCAAAGGCAACTCAGCGGCGCGACCCACTTGCTGGTGCAGTCCCAGCGGCATACCGCCGCTCGAAGTGACGATCAGCAGCGGTTGTCGCTCGGCCGGCAAGGCGTTGATCGCGGCCAGCAGCTCTTCCATCAATGTATCGATCAGCAGCACCTGGCCGCCGTACGCTTGCGACAGGCCAAGCAGTTCATCCGGCTCCAGCTCGCCGGTCGGGCGAGACGCCGGCGCCGCGGCGTAGGTCGGCGGTTCTGGATCTTCGTCCGCGGCCAGGCTGTTGCGATAGTCAAGCGGCGCGTCCCAGGCCCCTGACATCCCCCGCGCATGCGCCCAAACCAACTCGTCTCCTTGTTCCGTCTTCACCCAGTCGTACAGTACCGTGAATATCCGGCCCAGCTCCGTGTCGTCTTCATGCTCGGCGATCTGCGGCTCTGCACACGGTAGGAACTCGGTCGAGGCAAACGCAAACGCCCCAGCCGCATCTCGCAAAAGCGCTTCGTCCGAGAGCAAATGCAGCGGCACGCCAACTTCCGCCAGCGCCGCCGCCAAGTCAAAACCATCCGCTGGCGCTACGGGATGTGCAGCGCGAAACCAGCCGCGATAAAGCTGGTCCAGGTTCAGCGTTTCGACCGACGTATGCTCGACCAAAATCGACTCGGCCGCCAACTGGTTCAGCGCCGGCGTCTCGAGCCAGGCGGTTCCGTACGGCGGCAAATAACCAGCGCTCCAGCCGTCGATGACCAGGACTATCGCTCTACGCACAGGGGATTACTCGAACGAATCGGGATTGGGGAAACGTTCGAGTATACCACGGCACGTTTTTCTGGCGCCACCTATAGGAAGTCCCCTGTCAAGGCAGACCCTCTCCGGGCCTTCGCCCTTCTTTCTTTTTTGCAGGGGAAGGGGCTTGTAGGTTAACGGTTGATCTTGGGACGCTGCTGGTTCGGTTGACGTTGCGTCGTTGGGCTGGAGAGTCGTGTTCGCTTTTGTCCGCTTTATGTCAGGGGCTTTTAAGGTTCGCCCAGGCACCTATTGGAGACTCTTCCATGCGGAGGTCTATGCGGATATCGGAGCGTTTCCTGTTCGGAAGGGAGCGGGTTCATTCATGCTCGGGAACTCGAGGTTCAATGGCGCCACGGGAACTCCGCTCCTGGCTCTAGCTGCGGTTTCAACTTCATTCCAGGCTCAACGATTCGTCTTACGAACTGGCGATCGCCGGATCATAACTTTTTCCAGTTTTCCACAGGCTCCACAACGTCGTCGCCAGGCTGCGGGCCACGTTGCGACGAGCCGTCGCGGGATTTAGTCCTTTCTCTTGAGTCCAGTGGCGATATTTTTCTGCGAACGGGCTGCCCGACTGCGCGATGGCGGTTCTGGCGGCGCCGATCAGGACGCTTTTCAGCGGGCGACTTCCCCGTTTGCTAAGTCGTACGCGTTGCGGACCGCTGCCGCTATGACGTCGCTCGAGACCGAGCCCGCAGTAACGCCACAGGGCCGATTTACTGCGAAAGCGGTCTGGCGTGTCGATGTAAGCGTAAAAGGTCGCCGCACGAATCGGGCCGACGCCCGGCGCCTCTAAAAAGCGGCGAATCGGCGGCTCTTTGCGACCGAGTTGAATGAGCCTGGCTCTGATTTCTTCCTCCTGCTGCAGCAACAGTTCGTAGACTTTCAGGACAAGATCGAGGTCTTCGTGCAGCACTTTGCGGCGCGGCAGCTTCTTCCACAACTGCTGTCGTTGTTCAGGATCGAGCACGTTGCCGATCGAAGTAAAAACGCCCTGCCGACGCAGCAACGCCGTTAGTTGATTCCCTTGTCGAACGCGTTCGCGAACCCGATCGTGATAAAACGCCACGTGCAGTTTCAGTAACGCTCGATCGACCGAGTCGACTTGATGAACCTCCTTGAGAAATCCGCCGCGAAGCAACTGCGCGAGCCGCTTCGCATCAATCGCATCATCCTTGTCCCCCTCTTTGGCGACATAGGCGTTTCTCCGCGGATCGCAGACCACCAACCGGTCGACGTAAGGACGTAAATTGCGAGCCAGCCAATCAGCCAGCGGCCCCTCCTCGAAGGTCAATTCCCGCGGCCGTCGATACGCTTCGAGCGCCTCAATCAGGGCTGGAATGGCGGTATCGCAAGGCATCTCTTGGACCACCTTCCCTCGGGAATTCAGGACGGCGATCTGAGTAAACTCGCAATGTGTATCAAACGCGATAAAATAGGCCACGGCCGGGCTCCTTGTTGGAAGGCATCGAGACGTTGAACATCTTCAAATGCTAACCCACATTGAGCCCCGGCTTCCTATATCTTCATGCTCTCGCGAAGACGCGATAAGACCATGGCGCCAGCAGGTTCCGCTTTTCTTTCTACTTCTTCCCATCCAAAACCGGCATCCGTTCAAACTCCGACGGCGTGTGGGCTTCGGCCATCAGCTTCGCCATTTTTTCGACCATTTCGGGATGCTTGGCGGCCAGATCGGTCGTTTCGCCGGGGTCGGCTTCCAGGTTGTACAGCTCGATCTTCAGCGGCTCGGGATTGTCTTTCTTCATCATGTTCTGACGAATCCCTTTCCACTTGCCCATGCGGATCGATTGCTGACCGCCATAAGCCGGGAACTCCCAGTAGAGATAATCGTGCACCTGCTGTTTTCCTTCGCCCAGCAGCGTCGGCGCCAGGCTGTAGCCGTCGATCGCTTCCGGCGCTTTGGTGTCGCTGATGTCGGCGATGGTCGGCATCATGTCCCACAGCGCCGCCGGCAGGTTCGAAACCTGCCCCGGCTTGATCTTGCCTGGCCAGCGAGCGACGAACGGCACGCGAACGCCTCCTTCGTACAGACTTCCTTTCAAGCCGCGCAGATTGGCGACCGACTCAAAGAAGTCAGAGTCCGATCCGCCCAGGCGATCGTAGGTGGCGCCATTGTCCGAGGTGAAGATCACCAGCGTGTCGTCGTCCAGGCCGAGCGATTCAATCTTATCCAGGATCTTGCCGATGTCCTTGTCCATGTGAGTGACCATCGCGGCGTATCCGGCTCGCGGCGTCGGATGCTCCAGGTAACCTTTGTGAACGTAGTCTTCTTCCGGAATCGTGCTGGTATATTCGGCGGTCGACTCTTCCGGAACCTGAATCGACAAGTGCGGAATCGCAAAGGGCAGGTACAGGAAGAACGGTTTCTCTTGGTTCTCGTCGATAAACTCCAGCGCGACCTTGGTGAACTGATCTTGCGAGAAGGTCTCGCCAGTCAGCGTGCGATCGTTGCCCGGTTGGACTTCTCGTTCCGAGTTCCGCATCAGGAACTTCGGATAGTGATTGTGGGCGTGAACCTGACAGTTGAAACCGTAAAACAGATCAAAGCCTTGCTTGTTCGGATCGCCGGTCGTGCCTGATTGGCCCAAGCCCCATTTGCCGATGGCGGCAGTCGCATAACCGCGCTGCTTCAGCATCTCGGCGACGGTTACTTCTTCGGTCGCCAGCGGACGCTGCCCGGTGAAGTCGGTCAGTCCCAGGGCGATCGTTTCGGCCGGCAGTTTCTTCTGCGTGAAGTTGTTTCGCACGTAAGCGTGGCCGGGATGCTTGCCGGTCATCAAGCAGCACCGCGACGGTGCACAAACCGCGTTGCCGCTGTAGAAGTCAGTAAAGCGAATCCCTTCTTTCGCCAGGCGATCGATGTTCGGCGTCTTGATCCACTTCTGGCCATAGCAGCCAAGTTCGGCGTAGCCCAGATCGTCGGCCATGATCAGCACGATATTGGGCGCCCGATCGGCGGCCGACAGGCTGGCGGAAGCGGAAAGCAAAAGGAGACAGGCGAGTAGTCGAGTCATGAAGTTCCTCGGCGATTGGCGGGGGAAAAAGAAGGGGGGAGGCGTCGTCACCGGCGGACGGCGCTTGAGCCGGGTCATGCATCCATCGTAGAAATCTCCACGACCAATGCGATCCGCTGCCCAGAAATAGCGATTCCGGGGAGTTGGTGCGCGAATTTGTGAGAAATGGGGCCGCGATCGCCTGTTCTGGCCGTTTTGCGACGGTTTTTGCCCGATTTCGCCCAGAACCGACTCATCTTTTCCCCTCTTGCCGACGTTTGTTATAGTAAGGTCCATTGGTTTACAATTGTTCACTTCCAGCCCGGCGTTACGGATGGCCCGCGAAGCTTTATTACAGCCTGGAGACGGCTCTGGTCGCGACGAAGACCGGATGCTCCGTCCGCAGTCGATGGCCGACATGGTCGGTCAGCGCGAAGTCGCCAAGCGGCTGCAGATCGTTGTCGATGCGGCGATGAAGCGGGACGAGCCGCTGGGGCACATCTTGTTCGATGGTCCGCCTGGTCTGGGCAAAACGACCTTTGCGACCTGCATTCCCAAAGACCTGGGGGTCAATTTTCAACTGACCAGCGGTCCCGCGATTCAGGCGCCCAAAGACCTGGTTCCGTACCTGACCAACGCCGATGAACGATCGGTGTTGTTCATTGACGAAATCCACCGGATTCCCAAAGCGGTCGAAGAGTATCTCTACACCGCGATGGAAGACTTCCGGATCGACATCGTGCTGGGCGAAGGAACCAACGCCCGGACGATCAACCTGCAGATCAAACCGTTTACCTTGATCGGCGCCACGACCCGCAGCGGGATGCTCTCGGCGCCGCTCCGCGATCGGTTTGTCTTGCGGGAGCATCTCGACTTCTACACCGACGAAGAACTGGCCGAGATCCTCGGCCGCAACGCCAAGAAGCTGGGCGTGACGATCGACGACGAGGCTTCGCTCGAAATCTCCAAACGCAGTCGCAGCACTCCCCGCGTCGCCAACAATCGCTTGCGTTGGGTTCGCGACTTTGCGACCAGCCGCGCCGACGGGCATGTCACGCTCCAACTGGCCCGTGAGGCGATGGAGATGCAGGCAATCGACGACCTGGGGCTCGACAAGCAAGACCGCAACTATCTCTCGACCCTCGTCCGCGTCTTCGGCGGCGGCCCAGCCGGCATCGAAGCGATCGCCCACACCATGAACGCGGCGCATGACACGCTGGCCGACGAAGTCGAACCGTTCCTCCTGCGAACCGAACTGGTCGTCCGCACCCCGCGCGGCCGCGTGGTCACGCCCAAGGCGATGGACCACCTGAAGGCGATTAAGTGGAAGTGAGCCTAAAGCGGAACCGCGTGCCGCGGCTCTGCGAGCCGTGGCCTCGAACGGCGAGTCTCGGTCGAAAAACTGGATCGGTATTCGCGCATTTTTTCTACTCAGCCCCGAAGGGGCGCCGCTAAAGTAGCACGGGGTGGAGTCGCCGCCAGGCGACGCAGCCCCGGGATAGATTCGCCATTCCACCCCCAAGCCCCAAGGGGGCGATCTAAGCGGATTCAGATCGGACCGACCGGACCGGACGATTCTGTTTTTTCAGAGGCAGAGTGGACTGCCTTGCGCGTTTTTTTATTGCCCGTGCTGCTCGACGCCGCTTGGCAATTTAGGCAGTCTACTCGCCCGACCGGACCGGACGATTTCGTTTTTTCGGCGATGACTAGTCGACCTCGTTTGGCAATCTAGGCAATTCGCTGGCCTAACTGGACTGGACCAATCAATTCCAATTTTTTGAACCGTCAGGCGGTTCGGTTAGCGCGCCCCTTCAGGGATTTCCGTGCTAAATGCCGCTCGTAACCAGGGTTACGTCGCTGGGGCGACTCCATCCCGGGCTACTTTAGGTCGCCCCGTTGGGGCTGACGGCGACTGGACTGGACGATTTCGTTTTTTTAACCGCCCGAAGTGGACTGGACCGCTGGCGACTTTTTTTCTACGCCGCGATCTGTCGCCGATCGAACCGCGACGCATCCTTTGCCATTTATTGGTGGACTGGACCGCGACGTTTTTTTCGCGCCGCGCCAGTTGCTAGGGAACCGAGCTTATTTCACTTTGCATCCGAATTTTCAAAGAACCGCTTGCGACGTATCAAGCGCGCGAAAGCGCCGCGAAGCAAAATCAAACGCACCCCGGAATCGACCACAAATCCGTGCGCTTTGTCAAGCAAAAGAAGGAGAGGCGAAAAGCCGCTTCCGATTGATCTTGCCGCCGGCGCGGTGGAACCGCAGATTCGCGCAGATGCAGCTGGTGACGGCGTAATCAAACATCGATCGCCGCAAGCAAACTTCTGAGGCCCGGAGGGCCGTTCCAATCTAGCCTGGGGCGAAGTCGCGCCAGGCGACGTAGCCCCCCAAGTCAAGTTGCCGGTCGAATCGTTGTCGTTGTACGCGACCGCGCGTTTCCGTGGATCGCCCCCGCTGGGGCTTTCGGCGGTTATTGACGTTAATACCCAGGGCTGCATCGCCGTTGGCGATGCAGCCCTGGGCTAGCAGTCCGTTGATTTTCTCGACGGACTGCGTGATCGCAGGGATGCGATCCCAAAATAGCGACGTAAGTCGTTATTTTGCGAGCCGCGAAGAGCTACGCTCTGAGCCTGGCGAGGTTGGAAAATGCCACGATGGCATTTTTCAACAGGCAGCTAGGGTAGAACGGCCCTCCGGGCCTTGGGCTACTTTGGGCCGTGACGTTGCGCAGCAATGCGACCCTACGAAGGCGAGATCTGCGCCTTGTCGGAGATATCCTTGCGGCACCAGGCGCCTTCCCAGCGGATCTTTTTGACCGCGGTGTAGGCGTTTAGCTTGGCGTTGGCGATCGACTCGCCGATCGCGGTGACCCCCAAGACGCGGCCGCCGGCGGTGACGACATCGCTGCCTTTCAGAGTTGTGCCGGCGTGGAAGACCTTGACGTCGGTCATCTGGGCGGCGTCGGACAGGCCGCGGATGACGTGCCCTTTGTCGTAGTCGCCGGGGTAGCCGTCGGAGGCCATCACGACGCAGACCGCCGGACGCCGGTCCCACTGCAGCGATTCGATCTCGGCCAGGCGGCCGTCGACGGTCGCTTCCAGAATGTCGACCAGGTCCGACTTCAGCCGCATCAAGATCGGCTGGCATTCGGGATCGCCCAGGCGGACGTTGTATTCCAGCACTTTCGGGCCTTGGTTGGTCATGATCAGGCCGGCGTACAAAACGCCGCGGAACGGGCGACGCGAACGCTTGAGCGCGTGCACGGTCGGAACCAGCACCCGCTCTTCGATCTCGGTCATCATGCTGGGGGTGACGATCGGGGTGGGACTGTAGGCGCCCATGCCGCCGGTGTTGGGGCCTTCGTCATTGTCGAACGCCGGCTTGTGGTCTTGGGCCGGGGCGAGGGTGACGATCGCCTGGCCGTCGGTGATCGCCAGGACGCTCGCTTCCTGACCGTCGAGACGTTCTTCGATCACGATCTGGTTGCCGGCGTCGCCGAAGACCTTGTCGCGGGCAATCGCGTGAATCGCTTCCAAGGCGTCTTCCGCTTTGTGGCAAACCGTAACCCCTTTGCCGGCGGCCAGACCGTCCGCTTTGACTACGACCGGCACATCTTCCCCTTCGTGCGGGAAGCGGTCTTTGATGTAGCGGGTCGCGCTGTCGGCGTCGCGGAAGACCCGATATTCGGCGGTTGGCACGTCGGCCTGACGCAGGATCTTCTTGCAGAACGCCTTGCTTCCTTCCATCTGGGCGGCGGCCTTGTTGGGGCCAAAGACCTTGAGCCCCGCGTCTTGGAAGGCGTCGACCACGCCATCGACCAGCGGAGCTTCGGGGCCAACCACGGTCAGGCCGCAGTCGTTTTGCTTGGCGAACTTGATCAGGGCCGGAAAGTCGGACGGCGAGATATCGACGTTCTCGGCGTCCAGGGCGGTGCCGGCATTGCCGGGCGCCACGAAAACGCGCTCCACTCGCGAGCTTTGACCGATTTTCCAGGCCAGCGCGTGCTCGCGGCCACCGTTGCCAATCACCAGTACGTTCATAATGCGATGCGCCATTGGGGGGCTGTTGAGCCTGATCGGGCCCAGAGTTCCTGCGTCGAATCTGCCATTCTAGCGGGCCAGCGGGAAACTCGACAGATGCTGTTTTTCACGGGTTCCGTCGGGCAAGCCGTCGTCAGCGGCGCAATTTGTCCACCGCAGAAAAAGCCGCAAATCACCCCGGCTGCCGCTTGGCAGCCATCGCAAGGGACCAGAATTGGTAGATAAGCACGTGTAATTGCGTCGTAAGTCGTGTGTCAGGCGGAAGTTGAGGGAGTCGTGCAGAGGCTGCGGTGGGCAGGATTGAAGCGACTTGCTGACTGCGGCGGCGGGGTCGCGTCGAAAGAGCAGGGAGCGAGAGGGGATCGACCGTGATGCAGGCTCCCGCGCTCACACAAAGGGGTGTCAGCGCAATCAGATTCCGACTTCAAAACAAATTTTGCGTCAATTGCTTAGATTGCTTGAGATTTTGTGCAGACAGGCGGCGTCAAGGCTCTCCGAACGGGGCGGAGATCGTTATACTCGCGACTGCCTCGACGGTTGAAAGTAAAAGGCGGAAGATCGTCATGTGCGGTCATCCGGCTACGCTTTGCAGCGGTTTACCGACGTCGATCCGGCGGTTGTTGCCGCTCGCCTAACGCTCACAACCAGGCCCAAGTCCGAATCGTGCCGAAATCGGTCCGAATCCGACAAGCGGGCGGAAGAATTTCGGGCAGCCCCCTACCAGGGTGCGACGAAAAGCATGGGCGTCAGGCTTTGATTTGCTTATAATGAACAGCTTTCGCGTGGTTCCACTGCGAACGCGTGCATGGAACCGACAATATCACCGATTGGAGACTCCCACCGTGAAATCGCTACATTTCAGCTCCGCTCTGCTCTTGGCTCTTTGTGCTTGCGGCATCGTCTCGGCCGAAGGCTGGGGCACGATCAAGGGCAAGTTCGTCGTGGATGGCAAGGTTCCGCCGCCGGCAGAACTGAACATCACCAAAGACAAAGCCGTTTGCACCAAGAAGAAGCTGTTTGACGAAAACCTGCTGGTTGGTCCGGATGGCGGTTTGAAGAACGTCTGCGTTTGGGTTTCGCTCGGTCGTCGCGATCCGCAGCCGCCGGTTCACCCGTCGTACGAAGGTACGGCCAACGAAGCGATCCAGGTCGACAACCTGGCTTGCGCTTATGTGCCGCACGTCGCGGTCGTTCGTCCGTCGCAAAAAGTTGAGTTCACCAACTCGGACCCGATCGCCCATAACTTCAAGGTCGATGGTTTCGCCAACAATCCGTTCAACTCGCTGGTTCCGGCCGGCGGAACCTACGAACACCAGTTCACCTCAGAAGAACGCGTTCCGATGGTCGCCTCGTGCTCGATCCACCCGTGGATGACCGGTTACATCGTCTGCAAGGAATCGCCGTACGTCGCCGTTTCGGCGGAAGACGGAACCTTCGAGATCAAGAACATGCCGGCCGGCGAATGGAACTTCCAGTTCTGGCACACCAGCGGCGGTTACTTGGGCGAAGTGACCATGGGCGGCAAGAAGGAAAAAGACCGCAAGGGCGAATACGAAGTGGAGGTGGAAGATGGCGAGACGACCGATCTGGGCGTCATCACCGTCTCGGCCGACATTTTGACGAAGTAGTCCCCGGCGACAGGATCAAGCGGCGGCTTCGGGCCGCCGCGGGACCTAGGCGAGTCGCGCGGTTTTCGCGTGCGACCCGCGATACCTCCCATAACGCGACCGGTCATCTTTGGGCCGAGTCGCGTTCTGCCGATTGATATGGCGCGCTTGGATTGTTCAAGCGGCGCTGATTGGGCCTCTTTTTCTCGAAGCGAAGAAGGGGCCGTTGTTCGTATCGATGCGACTAGAAATTACCAAGCATGAATGCGGAAGTTTGCAGTAGAACGGGACGCTGCTCCTGGAGTGGATGGGCGCTGGTCGCCATCGCCGGCATCGCGGCGACTGGCTGTTTTTCGCCGGCCGCGAAGTTCGAACCGAACAAGATCGCCATCCACAAGAGCGAGCTGGACAACGAGTATCAGTTCTCGCAGCAGTATCAGATCGAGCCGATCGCCAAGATTCTGACGGACGCCTTCGGCACGCCGGACGAGCCGAAGTTGCCGCCGGTCCCAGGGATCGAAGACGTGCTGGATCTTGAGAAGATCAAGATGGCGGCTGGTCCTTACGGCAGTGACGAAAGCGGCAAACAACGCGGTCTCTATCGTCAGCACTGCGTCCACTGCCACGGCGTCAATGGCGACGGGGCCGGCCCGACGGCCGCCTTTCTGGATCCGTATCCCCGCGACTATCGCCCGGGCATGTTCAAGTTCAAGTCGACCGCCTCCGGCTTGCCGCCGACCCACGCCGACCTGAAGCGAATCATCGAAGATGGCGCCGCCGGCACCGCGATGCCGAGCTTCAAACTGCTGAGCGATGACGAAATCGAAGCGCTGACCCACTACGTGAAGTATCTCTCGATTCGGGGTCAGGCCGAGTTGTTTTTGATCGAAGCGGAGTTTGGCGATCTCTATCCGGCGGTCGTCAAATCGCCGAGCGAGCGAAACAAAGAAGAGCAAGAGTACGTCGCCGAGCTTTCGCCGGAAGAAGTGGAAGAAGAGAAGGAAGAGTTCCTCGAAGAAGTGACGTTCTTTGAGTCGGAAGAAAACATCGTCGATGAGGTGCTGGGACCGATCGTCGATAGCTGGGCCGAAGCCGAAGAGGAAGTGACGATCGTCGACGAGAAGCCGGACTGGGATATGGCCGAGTCGGTTGAGATTGGACGCGAGCTGTTCTTCTCGGCCAAGACCGGCTGCGCTGGCTGTCACGGCCAATCGGCCCTAGGCGACGGTCAGACGGCCGAAAAAGACTTTTATGACGACTGGACTCGGTTCTACTACGACCCGAGCGACCCGAGCACGCTGGAAGGTTATTTGGCGCTGGGCGCCTTGGAGCCGCGGAAGCTGCGTCCCCGCAATCTGCGGCAAGGGGTGTTCCGCGGTGGACGTCGCCCGGTCGACATTTTCTGGCGGATTCGTAACGGCATCGAAGGGGCGAAAATGCCGGCCGCCCCGCCGAGCGTGACCGACGAAGAGATCTGGCGCCTGGTCGATTTTGTGCGATATGGACTGCCGTACGACGCCTTAAGCGAGAACGAGCCGCATCAACCGGAAAACGTACGCGTGCGGAATTAGCAGCTCGGGCAATCGTCGGTCGGAAGCCGACGTTCGAGGGAGAGACAACGTGGGTAGAGTTTGGAGCATCCTGTTTTTATGCGTCCCGATCCTGGGGGTCTGGATCTTCGTGGCCGCCATGAACGATTGGTGGCCGATGAGCGGAGGCGCCTACGCTTTTGGACCGGGGCAATGGTTTCCGGCGCTTGACGTGTCGGAGCATGTGATCGACCACTTGTTCTACTTGATTCTCTCGCTGACCGGCATCGTCTTCATTGGCACGGGCCTGGCGCTCTTTTGGTTTCTGTGGCGCTACGACGCGGCGACCAACAAAGACCCTGTCGTCTTTTCGCACGGCAGTCACGCTCTGGAAGTGATCTGGTCGATCGTTCCGGCGGTGGCGCTGCTGTTTATTGCGATCTATCAGATGGACGCGTGGGCCAATGCCCGGATGCGTCGGCCGACGACCGCTGACGGGGCCGCCAAGCCGCCGCTCTGCCGCGTGTCGGGACGTCAGTTTGAATGGCGGATTCAATACCCGGGCGAAGATGGTCGTTTTGATACGCCCGACGATCTGCATGTGCTGAACGACTTGCACGTGCCGGTCGATGAAGAGGTCGTGATTGAGATTGAAAGCATGGACGTGCTGCACAGCTTCTTCTTGCCCAACATGCGGGTCAAGCAAGACGTCGTGCCAGGCATGCGGCAATACGTTTGGTTCCATCCGGTCAAAGAAGGAGTGAGCGACATCGTTTGCGCCGAGCTTTGCGGTTGGGGCCACTACAAGATGCGCGGGCAAATTACGGTCGATAGCGCCGCCGAATACGATCGGTGGTACTCGGCCGCCTATGCCGAACAGGAAACTTCAGAGTTCGTCCCGTCCGAGGGAGAAGAGTAGGCGATGAGTACCACCACCATTGATTCGCATACGCAGGCGGCGAACAGCGAAATGTCGATCGGACATTTCCTGTCGACTTACGTCTTCTCACGCGACCACAAAGTAATCGGGATCCAGTTCCTGTTCTCGACGTTGATCTGGTTTGTCGTCGGCGGTCTGCTGGCGCTGGGGATCCGTTGGCAGTTGGCCTGGCCTTGGTCGAACATGCCGGTGATCGGCAACATGCTCTTCTCGGCCGAAGGGGGACAGATCTCGCCGGAGTTCTACACCGTGCTGGTGACGATGCACGCGACGGTGATGATCTTTCTGGTGATCATTCCGATCTTGGCCGGGGCGTTCGGCAACTTTTTAATTCCGCTGATGATCGGCGCCGATGATATGGCGTTTCCGACTTTGAACATGCTGAGCTACTGGTTCATGTGGCCGGCGTTCATCTGCTTCGGCGCCGCGTTCTTCTGCGATGGACATGGCGCCGCGGCTGGTTGGACCAGTTATCCGCCGCTATCGGCCATGACGACCGCCGCCCCAGGGAGCGGTGATGCGCAGACCTTCTGGCTATTGGGCGTGACGTTTGTCGGCGTCAGTTCGATGCTCGGTTCGGTCAACTACATGACGACGATCATCCAGATGCGGGCGCCCGGCATGACGATGTTCCGTCTGCCGCTGACGATCTGGGGGATGTTCATCACGGCGCTGTTGCAAGCGTTCGCCTTGCCGGTGCTGACGGCAGCCGGTTTTATGCTGCTGGCGGACCGGTTGTTTGGGACCGGGTTCTTCTTGCCGGAAGCGCTGTCGGTCAATAACTCGCCGATGGCCTCGGGCGGCGGGCAGCCGCTGCTGTGGCAACACTTGTTCTGGTTCTACTCGCACCCGGCGGTGTACATCATGATTTTGCCGGCGATGGGAATGGTCTCTGACATTCTGGCCTGTTTCGCTCGCAAGCCGATTTTCGGTTACAAGCCGATGGTCTACTCGATCTGCGGCATCGCGGGGCTCGGCTTTATCGTCTGGGGTCACCACATGTTCGTTTCCGGAATGAACCCGGGACTGGGCATGACCTTTATGGTGGCGACGATGATGATCGCGCTGCCGAGTGCGGTGAAAACGTTCAATTGGCTTGGCACGGTCTATGGCGGTCAGGTGCAGTTCACCACGCCGATGTTGTTCGCTCTGAGCTTTGTATCGATGTTTGTGATCGGCGGTTTGTCAGGCATCTTTATGGCGGCGACTCCGGTCGACATCGTGATTCACGACACCTACTTCATCGTCGCCCACTTCCACTATGTGCTGTTCTGCGGAACGGCGATGGCGGTCTTTGGTTCGATTTACTTCTGGTTCCCGAAGATGTTTGGCCGGATGATGAACGAAACGTGGGGGAAGATCCACTTCACGTTGACCTTCATTTTTATGAACGGCACCTTCTTTACGATGCACATCTTGGGCGCCGGCGGTTTTCCGCGTCGCTTGGCCGATCCGTATCACTACCCGACGTTCAGTCATATGCTGACGATGAACCAGTTTATGACCGTGTGCGCCATCGGCATGGTCGCGGTGCAAGTCATCTTTGCGATCAATTTCTTCTACAGCTTGTTCTGGGGACCGAAGGCGGGCCGCAATCCGTGGCATGCCAATGGCCTGGAATGGCAGGCGCCCAGTCCTCCGGGGCATGGCAACTTCGACTTCCAGCCGATCGTCTATCGCGGCCCGTACGAATATGGTTCGCCTGAGACCGACGAAGACTATTACCCGCAAACGATGCCGCCGAAAAACGAACGTCCTGAACCGGCTTAGTGCTCTGAAACGCTTGTGACCGATCCGCAACCGACAATTCGATCTGCCTGGCCTCACCGCATTGCGGTGTTGTTGGTCTGCACCACCTTTCCCTTGATTTGGGTGGGCGGTCTGGTGACGACCAAGAAGGCGGGCATGGCGGTTCCCGATTGGCCGAACACCTACGGCTATAACCTGTTCCTCTATCCCGTCTCGGAATGGATCGCCGGCCCGTTCGACCTGTTCGTCGAGCATGGACATCGCCTGCTTGGCTCGGCGGTCGGGATGATCTCGATCGCGCTGGTCGTGGCGATTGCGATTTGGGACAAACGTCGCGGGATGTTGACGTTGTCGATCATTTCGTTGATCGCAGTGATCATTCAGGGGATCTTGGGCGGCGCCCGGGTGATTCAAGACGAAGTGCTATTGGCCCGCGTCCATGGTTGTTTTGGTCCGGCGTTCTTTGCCCTGACGGTCGGTCTGGCGGTCGCCACTTCCAAACGCTGGCATTCGATTCAGCCGGTCGTTCATCCTGGCTCGGGACGCTTGCAGGTGATCACCGTGATCACGGCGGCGCTGGCTTACGTGCAATTGTTGATCGGTTCGTTTCTGCGGCATGTCCCCGCTAGCGGAAGTCATAGCGATTTTCGCGTGGCGGTTATCTTTCACGTGATCGTCGCTTTTCTGGTGGCGGTCAGCGTGTTTGCGGTCGCCGCGACGGCGCTGCGAGGTTTCTCGGAAGCGGTCGCCGTGCGGCGTCAGTCGATGTTCGCCGTGCTGATTGTGCTGGTGCAGATCGGTTTGGGGATCGCGGCTTGGACGTTCAAATATGGCTGGCCGACGTTCTTGCCCGGCGGTGAAATGTTCTCGCAACTGGTGATTCACGCCGAAAGCGTCGCTCAGGCGGGCGTCGTGACGGCTCATGTCGCTACTGGTTCGCTGATCGTTGGAGTGACGGTCGCCATGGCGCTTTATAGTTTCCGCTATTATTCGACTTCCCCGGCGTCGCTGGTTCCCCAGGTCGCGGATAAATCGACGCTTCGTGGAGTCTCCCTATGAGCACGACCCCTCTCGCTTTGGAAGAGCGCCGCGCCGGTCGATTGGCGATCGTCGCGGACTATGTCGAACTGACCAAGCCAAAAATCGCGGTGATGCTGCTGACGGCGGTCGCGGTAAGCGGCTGCGTCGCCACGTGGGGACAGCCTGACCTGTTGCGGTTGTTCCACGCGATTGTCGGTACCGCGCTAGTTGCCGCCAGCAGTTGCGTTTGGAATCAATGGATCGAGCGACGCTTCGACCTGTTGATGAAGCGAACCCGCGATCGTCCGCTTCCTTCGGGGCGGATCGCCGGCAACTCGGCCGCCCTGTTTGGGGTCGTGCTTGGTTCGGTCGGCGTGTCGTACCTGGCCGCGACGGTCGGTTGGCTGGTCGCCGCGATTGGCGCCGCCACCTGGCTGTTGTACGTGGTGGTCTACACCCCGATGAAGCGAACGAGCCCCTGGAATACCGCGGTTGGCGCCGTGGCCGGAGCGCTACCGCTGTTGATGGGCTGGGCCGCGATGGGAACGCCGTTTGATCTGCGAGCGGCGGCGCTGTTCGCGATTCTGTTCTTCTGGCAGTTCCCTCATTTCATGGCGATCGCGTGGATCTATCGCAAGGATTACGCCCAGGCCGGCATGCAAATGTTGCCGGTGGTCGATCCAACCGGATTGCGGGCCGGCCGCCAGGCGATTGGCGCCGCTTTGGCCCTGACGCTAGTGAGCGTGGTGCCGTTTTTGAACGCCCCGCTGGATGGCGCACCCTGGTGCATTGCCGCGGCCCTCTTCTTGGGCGTCGCGCAGTTGTTGGTGGCGGTGCGGTTTTCGGTACGTCGCGATGACAAAAGCGCCCGGCGCCTGTTGTGGGCGTCGCTGATCTATTTGCCGGCGATGCTGGGCGTGTTGTTGGCGTTCCCCATTTTGTGACCTGTTAACAGATTCGATTCATGTCGCAGCATCACGACGATCATCCCGAGCATGGTCATATCAAACTGGAGTACCAGCCGGCGCTGCCGATCCCCAACGGCAAGCTCTGTCTGTGGCTGTTCCTGTCGACCGAAATCATGTTTTTCGCCGGACTGATCGGCGCGTATATCGTGCTCCGGTTTGGCGCTCCGACGTGGCCGTCGCCGCATGACGTTCACCTGAGCGAGCCGATCGGCGCGTTCAATACGTTTGTGCTGATCTGCTCGAGCCTGTCGGTGGTGTTGTCGCTCGAGGCGGCCAAAGCGGACAAAGCGGGACGGGCCAAGTTCTGGATGTTCGTCACGTTCGTGCTGGGGCTCGCGTTTCTGGGCGTCAAAGGTTACGAGTACAAAGAGAAGTTCGCGCACGGCATCTACCCGGCTCATCCGCACGGCTTGCTCTACGACAAGCCCGACGTCTATTACGCGTCGTCGGTGAAAGTGGCGTTGGAAGACGCGGCCAAGCACTGCACCACCCAGATCGAACTGGTCGACAAGTCGGCCTCCGAGATCGCGGAAGCCAAGGCCGAAATCGAAGAGGCCGAAGAAGCGAAAGATCAGGAAGCGAAGACCAAAGCGGAGGAAAAGCTGGCCGCCGCCCAGAAGGTGAACGAAGAAGCGGTCGCGATGGCCGACACCTATCGCGAGCGACGCGAAAAGATGGAACTGCTTCGCGATGGGCTGGTGCAGTGGAACACCCGCGCAGCGACGCAGAACCCCAATCCGGTCGAGGGGCAGGCGCTGATGGACAGCATCGCCTATACGATTCAGCATCCGCATGAAGACGAGGAAGAACTGACTCGTCTAGTGGAAGAGAAGGGGACGCTGGCGACCAAGCTTGCTGAATTGGAACAGGCTGAAGAGCAAGATCCGCAAGAGATCGCGCTGGTTAAGAATCGCTTGAAGTTGATCGACTACCTGACGGCCGACGATGCGGCGATTTTGCGACATGGCGTCAATCACACGTACGACTGGGTCGATCTGCCGTTTGTGATTCCGAGCGGCAACATGTGGGCCAGCACTTACTTTCTGTTGACCGGCTTTCACGCGATTCACGTGCTGGTCGGACTGATCGTCTTCGCCGTGGCGCTGCCGGTGACGCTGGGAGTCTCGAAGGCGACCTTCATCGAAGCGGCCGGGCTGTACTGGCACTTCGTCGATCTGGTCTGGATCTTCCTGTTCCCGATCCTGTACTTGTTTTAACTCAACGCCAAGGAACTGATGACCATGTCGTCTACCGGACACGCGGACGAACATCACGAAGCGGCCCATGATCACGGGCATGGCGGTACCGGCAAGTACTGGCTCGTCTTTCTGGCCCTTTGCCTGCTGACGTTGTGCTCGTTTCTGACCTATTTCGAGATGTGGCATAACGCGATTCCGGTCAATGTCAGCCGGGCCTTTATGATGGCGGTGTCGGTCAGCAAAGCGCTGCTGGTGATGTGCTTTTTCATGCATCTCATTTGGGAAGCGAATTGGAAGTGGGTGCTGACGGTGCCGGCCGCGATGATGGCGGTCTTCCTGGTCTGCATGTTGATCCCTGATATCGGCTACCGCACCGACTATTACAGCAGCCATCGCTGGAACCACACGCCGCAGCCGATCGAGCCGAACCTGCACCCGTCAGGCGATGCCCGTCCCGCGGCTCAGCCAGGTCACTAAGTGCACAACATGTCAGCGCCCGCTCTCACGATCGAAAATGTCTCGTACCAGTACGGCACGCGACGTGCGCTCAACGAATTGTCGCTGCAGGTCGAGCCAGGCGAGATCTTCGTCTTTCTCGGCCCCAATGGCGGCGGTAAGACGACGCTGTTTCGCTTGTTGTCGACCCTGGCGCCGCTGCAAGCGGGCAAGGTCGACGTGCTGGGTTTTGATCTCGCCACACAGCGCGATCAGGTCCGTCGCCGGATTGGCGTCGTGTTTCAGTCCCCCAGCCTCGACAAAAAGCTGACCGTCGCCGAGAACATGCGACAACAATCGGCGCTGTACGGGCTGAGCGGCGCCGCCGCCAAAGAGGCCGAAGAGCGAATGATGCGGCAACTGGGCGTGCAGGATCGCGCCGGCGACCTGGCCGAGCAACTCTCGGGCGGGCTGCGACGTCGCGTCGAATTGGCCAAGGGAATGATTCATCGCCCGCAACTACTGCTGCTGGATGAGCCGAGCACGGGACTCGATCCTGGCGCCCGGAGCAGCTTGTGGGAATACCTACAGCGAATCCGCACCGAGCAAGGCGTCACGATCGTGCTGACGACCCATCTGCTGGAAGAGGCGGAAAAAGCGGACCGGATAGCAATCCTGGATCAAGGAACGCTGGTCGCGCTTGATACGCCCACTGCGCTAAAGTCTTCGGTTGGCGGCGACTCGGTCACGATTACAACGCGCGGCGATGTCGAAGGCCTCGCGGACGAACTGCGGCGGCTCGTTTCGTACGAGGTGCGCGTGATGGACGCCGCCGTCAGGTTTGAAGCGCCGGAGGCTTCGCAACTGGCGCCGCAGATCATGCAGACGCTGGGGGACAAGATCGATTCGATCACCTTTGGCAAGCCGACGCTTGAAGACGTCTTCATCGATAAGACCGGTCGCCAATATTGGCGTGAGGAGACGACGCATGCGTAATGACGTCGACGCGCTGGTCGAGCCGAAACCGCTGCTGGCCGCCGCTTCGCTTTGCAAACGAGAGATCGTCCGCTTTCTGCGGCAGCGCAACCGCATCATCGGCGCGATTGGGCAGCCGCTCCTCTTCTGGCTGTTGTTTGGCGCTGGGATGAGCCGGACGTTCCAACTGCCGGGCGCCGCGACCGCCGCTGGGGTTAGCTTCCTGGAGTACTACTTCTCAGGCACGCTAATGCTGATCGTGCTGTTCACGGCGATCTTCGCCACGATCTCGATCATCGAAGATCGGAACGAAGGTTTCCTGCAGTCGGTCTTGGCGGCGCCGATTCCCCGCTGGTCGATGGTGCTGGGAAAGGTAATGGGAGGCGCGCTGTTGGCGACGCTGCAGGGGGTGTTGTTCCTGCTGCTGGCGCTAACGCTGAAAGTCAATTTAGGGCCGCTCAACTTTGTTGTGATGGCGGTCTTTCTGCTAATTGTCGGGATCGGCCTGACTTCGCTCGGATTTTTGCTCGCCTGGCGGATGGAGTCGACGCAAGGCTTCCATGCGGTGATGAACTTGCTGCTGATGCCGCTGTGGCTGCTCTCCGGCGCCTTTTTTCCGGTGCCGTATGTGACCGCGCAGTCTCCCTGGAGCCAGGTCGCGATGCATTGGGTGATGCGGCTGAACCCGGTGACCTACGCAATCGCGTCGCTGCGCGAGATAATGTACTGGGGCATGGGCGACGACGCGCCGCTGCCTGGCCGCGGGCTGCCGGTCGAGGCCTATTGGGCGCCAAGTCCAACGGTCGCCATCGTGGTGACGGTTGCGTTTGCGGCGCTGATGCTGCTGTGGGCCTGTTGGTCGGCGGCGGAACCGAGAAGTGGAGACGCTTGATGAATAAGACGTTCGCATTTTTTCTCGCCACTTTGTTCGTGTTGGTCGGCGGCATGATCGTTTGGTACGCCGCCAACGGCGCAAGCCGGTCAAGCGACGTGCCGGACTTCGACTCTGGTAAGCGGAATGTGACCGTGCCTGAGGATGCGTATGTGGGCGAGTTCACCTTGACTGACACGCAAGGAGAAGCGTTCAACTCGCAAGAGCTGGATGGCGACGTTTGGGTCGGCAGCTTTTTCTTCAGCACCTGTCCGTCGATCTGCCGCTTGCTGAATCAGAAGGTCTCGGAACTGGCCGATGAGTTCAAGGGCGATGACGTCAAGTTCGTCAGCATTACGTGCGACCCGGCGACCGATACGCCCGAGGTGCTGGCGAAGTACGCTCAGATGTTCAAAGCCGATCCGGCGCAGTGGAAGTTTTTGACCGGTGATGTCGCCGAGATTCAGGAGATCTCGGAGAAGCAATTTCACGTCGGCTTCGCCAAGCAGACGCACAGCGAGCGGATGGTCGTCATCGACCGCAATGGCAAACTGCGCGGCAGTTTTTTGGCGACGCAAAATCCTGACTTTAAAGCGGCCCGCAAGCTGATCAAAGAATTGTTGAAAGAAGAGCCGGCCGAAAAAACGTCGGCGGAAAAGAAGTCGCCAGCCGAACCGATGACGTCGTTCACGCTGACCGAACGCAATGGCGAAGAGTTCGACAGCAAGTCGCTGGAGGGAGACTACTGGCTGGGGAGTTTCTTCTTTACCACCTGCCCGTCGACTTGCACGCTATTGAATCTGGAAAATGCTCGCCTGCAGGCCGAGTACGCCGATCGCGGTTTGAAGATCGTCAGCATCACGGTCGACCCGTCCAACGACACGCCGAACGTGTTGACCGGTTATGCCGAACGTTTTGGCGCCAAGCCGGACGTTTGGTACTTTTTGACCGGCGAATTGAAATACATCGAAGAGATCGGCGTCAACTACTTTGACGCCGTCGTCAAACCGCAAGCTCACAGCGAACAACTTTACCTGGTCGGCCCCGACGGCAAGGTGATCGATTCGTACATCGCGATCAATCCGACGCAGAAGCGACTGCTGCGAGAGAAGTTGGACGAGCTGTTGGGCCCGAAACAAGAGGACGCGTCGGCGAAGGCGGATGAAGCTGAAGCGTCGCCGACTGCGGAAACCACCGCTACCGAGGAGTAACTCTGTTGGACCTGGTTCAAATTCTGCCGCACGTCAACGCTTCGCTGAACGGCCTGGCGACCTTATTGTTGGTCCTTGGGTTTGTGCAGATCAAGCGTCATCAAGAGGTCGCCCACAAATGGACGATGCTCGCCTGCTTTGGCGTTTCGGTCATTTTCCTGGGGTGCTACCTGACGTATCACGCGCTGCTGGAAGGGCATGGCAAGACGTTTCCCGACTATCCACCGGTTGGCGTTCGTTACTTTTATTACGGCATGTTGCTAACGCACATTGTGTTGGCGGCGGCTGTTCCGTTTCTGGCGGTGGCGACCATTTATTACGGATTGCGTGACAATCGGCCGCGGCACCGTAAACTAGCGAAGGTGACCTTCCCGATCTGGTTGTACGTTTCGGTGACCGGCGTGTTGGTCTACTTGATGCTGTATCAGTTCTTTCCCCCGCAGGTCGCGGCGTAGAGAGTCTGAGGAGAGAAGCTCGATGAAACCTCGACAACTGGCCGCCCGGTTCGCCCTCTTCTCGCTGGCGGTTCTGTTTTGCGCGGCGGCGGCTTCGATTGCCGAAGCTTGTCCGACCTGCAAGACAGGCTTCGGCGAGCGGTACGCAAGCGCCTACGGCTGGAGCATCATTTTCATGATGGCGATGCCCTTTACGCTGATCGGCGCGTTTGCGGCGTACGTCTTCTGGTCGATCCGCAGCAAAGCTGCTGCGGCCAGCGCAGCCGGAACCGACGAAGCGGTCGCTGATCTGGTGCGACGTAAGACGGCCTCCGGCGTGCCGACGCAACCGCCGGTCGACGCCTAGAGCGGTTTTCCTCCATCTGTATCGTTCTGGCTGGTTGCGGCCGCGCTGGTCGGCGTTGACCTGCATCGACGAATCTTGAGGATTCGCCTGCTTCGGTCGCCTGGACCAGCTTGCCTCACTAACGCCAGAAACGCTACAGCTATCAGAAAAACGCTCTATCAGCCTGTTGAAAAATACCATCGTGGCATTTTTCAACCTCGCCAAGCTCAGAGCGTAGCTCTTCACGGCTCCCAAAATAACGACTTACGTCGCTATTTTGGGATCGCATCCCTGCGATCACGCAGTCCGTCGAGAAATCAACAGACTGCTAGCCGCTAGGGAAGTCGCTCGGGGACGTCGGTTCGCGGGTCCCAATACTGATCGTGCCCCAACCAAAGGCTGCGCGCTAGCGGAAAGAAGATCAGCGGAAAGACCAACACAAAGGCTAGTGACGCAAACAGCAGCGTCTGCGAATTGGCGATCCCGTTGAACAGCAGGATCGGATAGGTGACCGCGACGATCAGCGTCGTCAGCCCGTAGTTGAAATAGATCGAGCCCAAGAAAAAGCCAGGCTCGCGTTCAAACCGGACGCCGCACTCGGGGCAATCTTGATGCATGCGGAACCAACTGCGCAGCAAATGTCCCTGGCCGCAGAGTGGGCACCGCAGTCGTAAACTTCGCCAAACAAGCGTCCGAAATCTCATCTGTCCCCTCAACCTTTCCTGCAATAGCCGTGCGGCGCGTCAGCAGCCTTGATGATACCTTGGCCACGTGGCGGCCGACAAACGCCAAAATGTCGCATGCGATCGGCCTACATGCGAATATTGGCGATGGCCTGACCGATTCTCTCGCGACCGACGCCAGGTGGGCGAAAATCGCCGCGTTGGGACGTTTCCGGCATCGGTAGCCCTGTTTCTTGTTCGGTATGGCAGCGTACCGATTGGGCCTGATTTCGTCGATTGCGCTGCCAGAGGCGAAAGTCGCGGGGCCCCGATTTTGTGATCTCCCCTCGGGGCTCTATACTTTCCAAGGTGGAAATATCGTAGTTATCGCCCCTCTTCCCATCCCCGCAACCGGCTGAGCATGAAGTTCCTCCGATTCCTCCACTGCGTGACGCTGCTGGCCGCCGGGCTCGGGATCGGGCTTGCCCAGGCAGATCTTGTGCATGCGCAGATCCGCTTCTTGCCGCAGCCACCGCCAACCCGCGGGCAGTTCTCGCTGACGGTCGATCTGCCGGAACTGACCAACGAGTCGCAGCAACTGCTGGTCCAGCTCGAGCAGCGCCTGCGCGACGAGCAATGGCAAGAGGCGATCGAAGGTTATCGCCGGCTGGTGTCGGCGCATGGCGATCAGCTGTTCGAGGCTGACTCGCTGACGCTACAGTCAGGCGATCAATTCATCTTTTACGTCGGCCTGCGTCGCCGGCTACATACGCAGTTGGCCGAGATCGCTCGTCGCCGGCCGGAACTGTTGACGCCCTATCGCGAGCAGACCGACGTCGCCGCCAAGCGGGCGTACGACGCTGCGATTGAAGCGCATGATACCGGCGCCCTAGAAACGGCGATCGAACGCTATTTTCTCGCCAGCGATACCGATCAAGCGCTGCTGGCGCTAGGCGACATGCGGCTAGAGCGAGGAGAGTTTGCCGCGGCCCGGGCTGCCTGGGAACAGATCGATCCGCGGCTGCGGACTCCGCATGACGAAAAGTCGCTGCTCTACGCCTTTCCGGGGCAGCCGCTGTGGGTGGCGGTCGATGGCGTCGATTGGCAGTTGGATGGCGCCGAGATCAAGAAGTTGCTTCTCGATCCGCAGCGCCACTCGGCCCATCGTTCGGTTCCGACGACCGAGATCCCGTTGGCCGACTTGTTAGCGCGATTGACGTTGGCTTCGGCGCTGGAAGGAGATCAGCGGCGAGCGACGATCGAGCACGACTTGCTGAAACGCCTGGCGCCGGAAGCGGAAGGGATGATCGCCGGGAAGCGGCAGCGGCTGGATACAGCGCTAAAGTCGATCTTGGAGGACGCGGCCGGCAAGCAGTACGAGCTGCAGTTTGTCGACGACTGGAAGACGTTCGCCGGAAGCCAAGAGCGAAACGCCGTCGCTGACCGGTCGCCCGCGGCCGCCAAGTTGGTCTGGTCGACCGAACTGCCGACGCCCCCCTCGAGCATGCGACTGGCAGGTTTGCCCGAAATGCTGCAGAGTGGTGAGCCGCCGCTCAGCTATTACCCGATCGCGGTCGACGGCGAGTTGTTCGTCAACGACCCGCAGCGGTTACGGGCATTGCGGCTGCAAGATGGAACGCCTGCGTGGCCGACCGGCGGAGATAACGATCCAAAGAACCCGGACTACGGCATGTTTCATCGCAGCGGCGTCGACTTGTCGAACGGATTGCGGCTGGGAAACACGAATCAATGGCAAGACCGTCAACTGCCGAAGATGGAGTCGGCGATCGGCGCTCCGCGCTACACGCTGTCGGCCAGCGGCCGTTTGATGGCCGCGCGGCAAGGCGCTTCGCTGTCGGTCTATACCGAACGACCGTCCACTTTCTTCAAGTCGGCCGAGATGTACGTCATCGACCTGGCGGCGGAGGGTCGTATCGCGTCGATCATCGCGGCCAACGATCCTGGCGAACAGGAATGGGAGTTTGAAGGAACTGGCCTGATCGACGACGGCCGGCTGTATGTGGCGATGACCAAGAATGGGGTTCGCAGCGAGTCGGCGATCGCTTGCTACGACGCTTCGACCGCCCGGCGAATCTGGCGGCGGACCGTTTGTTCGACCGAACCGTATGGCGCCGGCCTAGTGCTGGGGGACAAAGCGGGACAGCGTTCGCACAATTTACTGACCCTGGCCGACGGCGTGTTGTATTACAACACCAACCGCGGCGTGATCGCCGCGGTGAGCGCCGCCGCCGGCGAGATCCAGTGGTTAACCCTGTATCCCCGCGGTCCGCTCGAAGCGGGGACGATGACGCAGGCCAATCAACAGCTAACCCGCGATTTGAATCCGTGTATCGTCACCGGCGATATGGTGATTGCGATGCCGGCCGATTGCGATCGCATCATCGCGCTCGACGCGGCGACCGGCAAATTGCAGTGGCAAACGGTTCCCGGAGGCGTGCAGGCGACCCATCTTTTGGGGACGACCAAAGACGACTTGATCGTCAGCGGCGAGCAGTTGTTTTGGATTCGTCTCGACTCAGGAAGACTGCGGTGTCAGTTTCCCAATCCGCGTGATCCGGACAATCCGCAGGCCGAGCGACCTCCGCTCGGTTACGGACGCGGCGTCTTGGCGCGTGATACAATATATTGGCCAACGCTTGAGGCGGTTTACGTCTTGAAGCAGCAGGTTGGCCCAGAAGAGAAACCGGTCGCCGCCCGCGAGCCGATCCATTTGCAGCAGCTCGGGCTCAAAGGGGGCAACTTGGCGATCTCGGGCGACTACCTGGTGGTGGCCAGTGCGACGCAGTTATCGGTGTTGACCGACCTGAGCGAAGAAGAGGCCAGCGAGCCATCTCGCTAATTTTGGCGAAGCGCCGCACAGCGCATCGCAGCACCTCGGAGATTTGACGTTGGAAGAACAAGATATCGATGCGGTACGTCGGCTTAACGCCGCCCACGAGCAGATCACGCGCGAATTGTCGAAGGTGATTGTCGGCCAACAAGAGGTGGTAGAGCAACTGCTGATCTCCCTATTTGCCGGCGGCCACTGTCTGTTGGTCGGCGTGCCGGGGTTGGCCAAGACGCTGATGATTCGGAGCCTGGCCGAATCGTTGACGCTTAACTTCAATCGCATTCAGTTTACGCCTGACTTGATGCCGTCCGACATCACCGGGACGGAAGTGATTCAGGAAGACAAGGCGACCGGCCAGCGCGAGTATCGCTTCATTCCGGGTCCGGTCTTCGCCAACGTCATCTTGGCGGATGAAATCAACCGAACGCCTCCCAAGACGCAAGCCGCGCTGTTGGAAGCGATGCAGGAGCATCAGGTCACCGCCGGCGGTCAGCGACATCGGTTGCCGACGCCGTTCTTCGTATTGGCGACGCAAAACCCGATCGAGCAAGAAGGCACCTACCCACTGCCCGAAGCGCAGCTTGACCGATTCATGTTCAACGTCCAGGTCGACTATCCGTCGCCGGCCGAAGAGCTGGAAATCGTCCGCCGCACGACCGCCGATCATCACGCGTTGATCACGCCGACGTTGTCGGCCGATGACATCGCCCAACTGACCCACGTCGTCCGCAAGGCGCCGGTCGCCGATCATGTGGCCGAGTATGCGATTCAACTGGTCCGAATGACTCGCAAGGGGCGCGAAGAGACGCCGGACTTTATTGGCCAGTACGTGCAATGGGGCGCCGGTCCGCGGGCCAGTCAGTACCTGGTGCTGGGCGCCAAGTCGCGGGCCGTGCTCGAGGGCCGCACCTTCGTCACGACGCAGGACGTGCAAGCGGTCGCCTTGCCGGTGCTGCGCCATCGGATGCGCACCAACTTTACCGCTGACGCCGAAGGGATCACGACCGATGATCTGATTCGTCGTCTTATCGAACTCGTGCCCACGGTCGCCGCCGATGAACAAGCCGACAAGGCGTTTAGATCCGCAAACGCTGGCTAAGCTGCATGGCTTGAGAATGCGGGCCCAACACATTGTCGAAGGGTTCGTCTCGGGTTCGCACCGTAGTCCCTATCGCGGTTTCTCGATCGAGTTCGCCGAACACCGAGAGTACGCGCCGGGCGACGATCTGCGCTACCTCGACTGGAAGGTGTTCGGCCGGACCGACAAGTTCTATCTCAAGCAGTACGAAGACGAAACGAACCTGATCGCCTATCTGGTGCTCGACGTCAGCGAAAGTATGACCTATCGCGGTCCCAACTCGCCGCTTTCGAAGCTGGAGTACGCCGAGTGCATCGCCGCCACCATGGCCTGGCTGACGCTGCATCAACAAGACGCCGTTGGCTTGGCGACGTTTGATGAAGAGGTGCGGACGCTGATTGAGCCCGGCAGTAGCCCGACGCAGCTTCAGCAGTTTTTTGACGTGCTCGATCGGACCGAGCCGCAGCGAAAAACGGCGACCGGTCCGATCTTTCATCAACTGGCCGAGCGTTGCCGCAAACGGGGCATCGTGTTGGTGATCAGCGACTTCTTTGACGACGTTGATGCGATGATCGCCGGGCTGAAGCATTTTCGGCATCGCCGACATGACGTAGTGCTGGTCCATGTGCTCGATCCGGCCGAGCTCGATTTTCCGTTTCAACAGCCGACGCTGTTTCATGGGCTGGAGCAAATGCCGGAACTGTTGGTCGACCCGCAATCGCTCCGCAAGGCGTACTTGCGCGAGATCACCGCGGCGATCGCAGCGCTAAAGGCCCAGGCCAACAGCGCCAATATCGACTATCTGCAGGTTCGCACCGATCAGCCGCTCGATGTGGTGCTCAACGCGTTTCTGTCAGGACGTATGGCTCGGATGCATTCGTAAGGAAAGATCGCCTGTGGAGTTGTTGGCCGTCAGCCCGTTTTTATTTTCCAGCGCCGGTATGTTGGCGTGGGGACTGGCCGCCGCTGCGCCGATTTTGATTCATCTCTGGAATCGTCGGCGGCATCGCGAGACGAACTGGGCGGCGATGCACTACCTGATCGCCGCGATGAAAAAGAACTCGCGGCGGATTCAGATCGAGCAATTGCTGTTGCTGATCGTCCGGTGCGCGATCATGTTGCTGTTCGCGTTGGCGCTAGCCGACATTTCGTGCAGTTCCGGTTCGCCGCTGGCGGCGTCGGCGACGCTCGACGCGCGGCATACGGTGATCGTCATCGACGGCTCGTACAGCATGGACTATCGCGAGAATGGCCGGTCACGCTTTGATCGAGCGAAAGAGGAGGCCCGGCATCTGATCGAGGCGACCTCGCAAGGAGACGCCCATACGCTGGTGCGAATGGGCGAGCCGCCGCTGGTGGTGATCGGCGATCCCGCGTACGACGCCGGCGACGTGATGCAAGAGATCGACGCGCTGCAGATTGCCGATAGCGGCGCCAACCTGGAAGCGACGCTAGCCGAGGTCGAAAAGATCTTGGATGGCGCTAATGAGAATCATCCCCGCTTGAGCCGGTCGCGCGTGGTATTCCTCAGCGACCTGCAGAAGACGACCTGGGAGTCGGCCTCCGCCGCAACCGCCCGATTGGATCAACTGGCGACCAAGAGCAGTCTCAGCCTGATCGACCTGGGGCAACCGACCACCAGCAACGCGTTTATCGAGAACGTCCGCATGGTCGAGCCATTCGCCACGCTCGCCGCTCCCAGCACCTTTGAAGTCGACGTCCGGCGCCAGGGAGACTTGGGCGCCGGCGGCGAGAGCGTCCGCATGTTTGTCGATGACACGCTTGTCGGGCAGCAGCTGATCGACCTATCGAGCAGCGAAGCGGCCGCCGCACAGTTTTCGCATCGCTTTGAAAAAGAAGGGGACCATGCCGTCGAGTTTCGCCTGGACGACGACCCATTGCCGATCGACGACCATCGCTGGATCGTCGCCGCGGCCAAAGATCAGGTCCGCGTCTTGTGCGTCGCCGGCAGTCCCGGCGCGGCGAAATTCTTGAAGTTCGCTCTGCGTCCCGATGACGCAGCCGATGCGGCGATCGCGCCGGAAGTGATCAACCAATCGGCCCTGGTCGAGATTGATCTGGCGCCGTTTGCCGCGATCTTCGTCGCGGATGCCGCCCGGTTTACGCCGCAGGAAGCAGGCGTGCTGACCGAATTCGCGGAAACCGGGAAAGGCCTCGCGTTCTTCCTGGGGCCTGACGCCGACGCCGAAAATTACAACCGTCTGCTGGGATCGGCCGAACGGCCGCTGTTGCCGGTGAAATTGGAGACCCCCAGCGGCGAAGGAGACTACCGTTTTGATCCGCGCGGGTACGAACATCCGCTGGTCGAACCGTTCCGCGGGCAGCAAGGGGGCGGTTTGCTATCGACGCCAATCTGGCGGTACTTCCGCGTACAGCGAAACGAAACGGCCCGCGTAGCGCTGTGGCTGGATAACGGCGATCCGGCGATCGTACTGGGGAGCGGCAATCAAAGTGAGGGCGTCGACAGCGTCGCGGTCATCGCTCTGCCGGCGGCGATTACCACTGGTTCCGGTCAGCCGTGGTCAGCCCTGCCGACGTGGCCCAGTTTTCCGCCGCTGGTTCAAGAGACGTTGGCGCAAATCGTGCGGGGAGAAAGCGATCGGCAAAACGTCTTAGTGGGGCAAGTGCTGCAAGGAAGACTGACTGCCAGCAGCAGCGCCGTAACCGCCGCGATTACAACACCACGGAAAGAGACGCAGCGGCTGGGACGACTACCCGACGGCAGTTGGGCGTTTGACGAAACCGAAGTGAGCGGCGTCTATCGTCTACAAGTGAGCGATCGCGCCGACGCTGATGCGCTGTTTGCCGTCAATCTGCGAACCGCGGAAAGCGATCTGACGCAGGTCTCGCGCGAAGACTTGCCGCCGGTGCTGTTTGAAGCGAGCACCGATGAAGGCGCCTTTTTGGCGACCGGAATCGTGGAGGGAATCCCGCTTTTTCGGATGCTGTTGATCGCCGTATTGACGCTGTTATTGCTGGAACCGATTCTTGCCTGGAAGTTTGGATCGGCCGCCCTATGAACGAAACATTCGACCGGTGGATCTACTGGTTTTTCGCGGGCGACGCCGCCGAGCAGGCGGATGGTTTGCAGTCGAGCCTGCAGTGGATCGCCCCCTGGGCGCCCTGGGGCACGATTGCGATTCTAATTGGCGGCGGCGTGCTGGTCGCTTCGATCTATTACCGCGAACGCTCCACGAAGCAGGCCTGGTTCAAGGCGACGCTCGCTGCGATGCGGATCGCGCTGGTCGCGTTGATCCTGTTCATGTTGTACGGCTTATCGCTGCGACCATATCGAACCGATACGCCTGATTTGGTCTTGGCGCTGGACGACTCGCAAAGCATGTCGCACATCGATCCGCTCAGCGGGGAAGAAGCGTCGCAGATCAAGTCGCGACTGTCGGCCGCTGGCTACGCCGACGCATCGCGCTGGAATCAAGGACGCACGTTGCTGCTGGGGGAAGATTGGTTTGACCAACTGCAGTCGCGGTATCGACTGAAAGGGTACTACGTCGGCGATAGCGGCCGGGCCTGGAGCGGCGATATCGAACAATGGCCCGAAACGCTGCAGTTGGCCGAGGCGAATCGACCGGCGAGCCGACTTGGGGACAGTCTGACCGAGATCTTCCAACAGCAGCGGGGCCGACCGACCGCCGCGGTGGTGTTGTTGACCGATGGGATCACGACCGAAGGAAAGTCGCTGTCGGATGCGGCGGTGGTCGCCCGGCGTCGCGGAGCGCCCCTGTTTGTGGTGGGGCTGGGGAGTCGCCAAAGGCAACTGAACGCCAGCGTCGAAGATCTCGATGTCGAGCGCGCCGCGTTTGTCGGCGATCCGCTGAATTTCAAGTTTCGATTCGGCGCGACCGGCATGGCGGGCAAGACCGCCAAAGTGACGCTGCGGAAGAAGGACGATCCAGAGATTCTCGCCGAGAAGAACGTCACTATTTCGACCGACGAAATGACGCGTCAGATGGAACTGCAGTTCCGGCCGACCGAAAAAGGGGACTTCACCTTTATCATCGACGTCGAAGCGGGGGACGACGAAGTTGATCTCAGCGATAATCAAGCGACCGCGCAAGTGGCGGTTCGCGATGATGCGATCAAGGTGCTGCTGGTCGACTCGCAGCCGCGGTTTGAATATCGCTATCTCAAGACGCTATTCGAACGCCAACTGAAGCCGGTCAGCGCCAGCGGTCAGCCGGAGAACGCCTTTGACCTGACGGCGATTCTGCAAGACTCCGACATGGAATATTCGGACCAGGATGCCGTCGCCGAGCGGGTGTTCCCCGCCAGCCAGGAAGAGTTGTTTCAGTTTGACGTCATCGTGATCGGCGACGCGAACCCGGCGTTCCTCAGCCGCAGCAATTTGGAACTGGTCAACAAGTTTGTGGTGGAGAAGGGGGGCGGCGTCATTTTTGTCGCCGGCGATCAGTATCTGCCGTGGCTGTATGGCGGCACGCCGTTGGCGGCGCTCTTTCCGTTTCAGCTGGAAAACGCGCAGCGTCCTGCGCCCCCGCTGTCGAGTTCGATTCCGGTCAAGCTCAGTAACCTCGGCGTGACTTCGCCGCCGCTGCAGGTTGGCGCCAATACCAGCGACACGCTGCGGCGGTGGGATTCGATTGAGCAGCTGTACTGGTTGCCGGAGTTTACTTCGCTGAAGTCTGGCGCCCAGGTATTGGCGACGGCCCGCGATCGCTTTGATCCGCAAGGGGATCCGATTCCGCTGTTGATGCAGCAGTTTGTCGGCGGTGGAAAGGTGATGTTCTTGGCCAGCGACGATCTGTGGCGGTGGGAGCATCACGATCCATTTTGGATGCAGACGGTTCGCTACCTGGCCCGGGCTTCGGTCTTGGGGGGAGGTTGGGGCGCCGAGTTGGCCGCCAGCCGCAACGAGTACGAACGGGGCGAGCCGGTCCGATTGCGAGTTCGCTTTTTTGACGACCGCAAAGCGCCGACCAGCGACCAAGGGGTGACCGTCATGATCGAGCAAGCAGGGGGACGCCAACGCCGCGTCTCGCTGGCCCGCAGTTCGGGAAGCCGCGACACCTTCGAGGCGGCGATCAGCGATCTGCCGGAAGGAGAATACCGTGCGTGGATTGCCGAGCCGGTGATGTCGGACGCACCGGAGCAAGCGGCGACCCGTTTTCGGATCGAAGCGACTGCCGGCGAAATGGCTCGCTTGGCGGCCGATTTTGGCGAGTTGCGGACCGCCGCCAGCGTCGCCGGCGGAACGTTTTATACCTTCGCCGAGGCGACTCAACTCCTGAATGACTTGCCAGAAGGGCGACAAGTGCGGATTGAAACGCTCTCGCCGATCCCGGTTTGGAATTCCTGGAAACTAGCGACCCTGTTCATCAGTCTTATTATTGGCGAGTGGTTGTTGCGGAAGCGAGGAGGGATGCTGTAACGGTCGCTCGCGCCGTTTTCGACTGGAAGCGGCGGCGACAAGCCCGGTATAGTGAAGGAGGCGATTCTCCAACATCGATAGGACATGAAGCACCCAATCATTCAGCAAATCGAACGCGTCCGAGACCGCGCCATGCGGTTGGTTCGGCTGCGCGCAACGCTGTGGTGCGTCGCCGCGCTCGTTGGCGCCTTGGGCGGAATCGCATTGCTTGACTACGTGGTGCATAGCGAAGACGCGGGGACCCGCTATTTCTTTTCGCTCGCCGCTTGGGGCAGTTGCATTGCGATCGCGATCTATCTGTTACCGAAAGCGTGGCGGTGGAAGCCGACGCTGTTGGCGACGGCGCAGCGGCTCGAATCGTTCTTTCCGCAGTTTCGAGATCGCGTCACCAGTTCGCTGGAGTTTTTAGAGAGCGGCGCCTCGACCGGATCGCTCGCGCTCCAGCGCAATGTGATCGCCGAGACCGAGGCCGATTTGCAAAGCTACGACCTGGACGCCGCCGTCAATCGAGACATCTACAAGCGTGGGGCGCTGGTGGCGATCGCCGCCGTCGCCCTGGCCGCGGTTTTGGTTGTCGCCGCGCCTCGGTATGCCCGCATCGGGCTGACGCGGCTAGCGGCGCCTTGGAGCGACGCCCAATGGCCGCGGGTTAATCAACTGCAGTTTGTCGATCCACCCAGCACGGTGGCGGTAGGCGAAAGCGTTTCGCTGGAAGTGATTGATGGCGGCGGAGAACTGCCCGATGGCGTGACGCTGCAGGTCGATCGGGGCGATCGCATCGAATCGCTGCCGATGGAGTTCGACTTTGGCAAGTCGGTGATGAAGCGAACATTGGCCAACGTCACCACCGACCTCCGCTATCGCGCGTTCGGCGGCGATGACGACGCGATGTCATGGCGGACGCTGAAAGCGGTCGATCCGCCGAAAATCATCGACGTGCAGGTAACGGTTGCTCCGCCCGCTTATACCGAGTGGGCGGCAACTCCCTCGCCGCGGGTGATTCTGGCGCTGCAAGGATCGCAGGTCGAGATCTCCGGCAAAGTCGATCAGCCGATCGCCCAGGCGCGGCTGCACTTTGAAAATGCGCAAGGGAAACGGACGATTCCGCTGAAGGTGGGCGAAGATCAGCTGTCGCTCGTCGGTGATTCGGATACGCCGTTCCTGCTGACCGCTTCCGGAGTCTATTGGCTGGAAGTCGAGACGGCGTCCGGTTTGGTGCGGACCGAGCGAGATCGTTTTCAGGCTCGTGCACTCGCCGACAAACCGCCAGAGCTGACCTGGAAGCAGCCGGAAGAGAACATCTACGTCACGCCGACCGCTAGTATCGAACTGGCGGCGGAAGGTTCGGACGATCTTGGCCTGCAGCGGGCGCTGATAAAGTTCATGAATCTGCGTGCGACCGACGCCGGCGCCACCGAAGTGGAACTTTGGACGGCGCCCGACAGCGCGCCGCGAGTCGCTTCGCTGGAGTCGATCAGCTCGGATCCACTGCCGCCGGTGGCGCTTGGATATCAGTGGCAACTCAAGGAATTGGAAGACTTGCGGCCAGGGGACGTTCTAGAGGCGACGCTGGTCGGCTACGACCGAAAACCTCAAGAAGGCGTGAGCCTGCCGCGGCGGATCACGATCGTCTCGCCGGAGCAGATGGAAGAGCGAATCGTCGGGATGCAGCGGCGGTTGATCACGCAATTGAGCGAAGCGGCTCAGGCTCAAGCCGAAGCCCGCAGCGAAACGTCGGCCGTCGAAATCGCCGCCGCCGAAGGGAAACCGCTCGGCCCGCAGGATCGTTCGCGACTTCAGAACGCCGAGCTGCGCCAACGTCGCGTCCGGCGTGAGATCGCCGATCCACAAACCGGCGTCGGCGCCCAGATCGAAAAGATCGAGCGCGAGATGGAGCGGAACGGTTTGGACGATCCCGACACGAAGGACCAACTGGTCGCTCTGCGAGCGCAAACCGAACAGATGGCGGGCGAAGAGCTGGCCAGCATCGAGAACAAGCTGGGCGAAGCGAAACGCCAGATCGAACTTGGCGAGAACTCGTCGCCGGCCGAACGCAGCGAGCAAGCGGCCGAAATGCGCGGCAAGCTGGCCGAGACGGTCGAGCAGCAGCGGACCGCCGAACGCCAATTGGAAGAGATGATCTCGGGGCTGTCGCAATGGGATACATATCGCCGCTTCGCGATCGACTTGCGGGCGCTGCGTCAGCGCCAACAAGACCTGCAGCAGCGCACCGAAGAAGACCAAGCGGCGGCGATCGGTAAGACGCCCGAGAGCCTGGATCCTGCCGAACGATCCGAGCGGAAACGTTTGGCGACCGACCAGGCCGATCTGGCGAATCAGCTGGACCGGATCCAGTCGCGCATGCGGGAGATGGAAAAACAGCTGGCCGGTAGCGAACCGGGGGCGGCCGAAACGTTGAAAGATGCGGTCGAGCAGCAGCGGCAAGAAGCGATCTCGCAGAAGATGCGGGAGGCAGGCGCCCAACTGGCGGAAAACCAGATGGGAGAGGCGGCCAACTCGCAGTCGGAAGTCGACAAACAGTTGGGAGAGATGCTCGACATCTTGAACAATCGTCGTGAGAACCGCCTGAAGCAGCTCTCCGAGAAGCTGAAGGAAGCGGAGCAAGAACTGCGTGACCTGAACGCGAAACAAAAGGGTCTGCAAGACAAACTAAAACAGGCCGCCCGGACGCAAAACCCGCAAGAGCGCCAACGCCAGTTGGAACGCCTGGCCGCTGAGCAAAAGAACTTGCAAGCGCAGGCCGAACGACTGGCCCGCAAGCTAGAGCGTTTGCGAGCCGACAAGGCGGCCGACGCCGTTCGCCAGTCGGCGCAGAGACTAGAGAACGCCGCCGACAACGCGAACAACGATGACGCCGGGGCGTCGCTGGAGCAGCAGGAGCAGGCCGAGCGCGATCTAGAAGAAGCGCAGCAAGAGCTGGCCGAGAAACAAAAACAGGTCGAAAAAGATCTGGCCGAAGAGCAATCGCAGCGTCTGCGTCAGTCGATCGAGTCGATGGTGACGCAGCAGCAAACGGTCGTTCGCGAGATTGATCGCCTGCAAGAGATTGTCGGCGAACGTCGTCCGAATGCGGCCGAGGGAGAGTCGATTCGGCTCATCTCGCAGCTGCAAAAGGGGCTGATGACCGAAACGGCCGATTTTGCGCGGACAATTTCCAAGGCGGCGGTTTTCCACCTCTCACTGACCACGGCGGCCGATTTGATGCGGGAAACGGCCCGCGGACTCGATGCGCGCGACATTTCGACTTCGACCGAGCGCACCGCCAGTCAGGCGGCCACGCGGCTGGAGCAATTGCTGGCCGCGATGGAGGAAGGGGATGCGGAAGAGAATCAGCCGCAAAATAACGATCAGGGGCAGCAAGAAGGCCAACAGCAAGGTGGCGACCAGCAGCGGAGCCAGGACGGCATCAGCCAGATTGCCCAGCTGAAATTGCTGAAACTGATGCAGCAGGGGGTCAACGACCTGACCGCCGAGGCGGCGGCTCGTTTGGCGAAGGAGTCTCCCCCCTCGGTCGAGCTGGAAATAGAATTGGCCCGGCTGGCGAAAGAGCAGGGCGATCTCGCCGAATTAGCGTTAGAATTAACAAAGCCGGCCAAGGAAGATATCTTCGAGATCGAAGAAGAAGAGGAGCCGGCCGATCCGGCCGGCGACGCTGCGCCTGCGGATGACGTCCCCGGTGAAGTCGGCCCCGGTAAAGCCGACCCAGTGGAGAACCTGTAATGCGAATGCTCTCAATGCTTGCGATGTGCGCGCTACTGTCTGCGGCTGCGCCCGTGCTGGCCGATCAGGATTCGCTCGATCAGGAACTGCTGGAAGGGCTGGGGGATGACCTGTTTGAGGGACTCGACATTCCCGACGTCGTCCCACCGAAGCCAAGCGAAAACAAACCGGACGGCTCGCAAGATCCGCCCGGAAATGAGCCGCTGATCGGAGAGCCCGATGGCGAGGATCTCGGCGAAGGGCCGGAGAATCCGCTGCTGCAAATTGGCCGCGACATGCAGACCGTGCAAGATCGGATCGGCCAAGGTCAGGCCGAAGACGACACGCTCTCGATGCAGCAGTCGATCATCAAGCAGTTGGATGATTTGATCGAACAAGCCAAGCAGCAGCAACAACAGCAGCAACAGCAACAAAACCCACAGCAGCAGCAACAACAGCAACAACAAAAAAATCAGCAGCAGCAACAGCAGAACCAACAACAGCAGCAATCGCAGCAACAGGGCCAACAGGGCCAACAGGGCCAACAACAGCCGCAAAACGGCGGCGCTGAACCGCAGCCCCAGGAAGGGGACGCAGAGCAACAGTCGCAGCAGCAGCGTGACAATGAACAGGCGATGGAGAGCAGCGACGAACTGCGAGACAAAGACTACGAACTACTGCCGCTGGAAGCCCGCGGCGCGTTGATCAAGGAAGTTTGGGGACAACTCCCTGAACGAGTTCGCCAGCAGTTGCAAAACGCTTCGGTCGAAAAGTTTCTGCCAAAATACGAACGTCTTACGGAAGACTATTTTCGCCGTCTGGCGGAAGAGGAGCAAGGTCGATGATTCGCCGTCGCTCGCCATCCGTTGGGGCCGCCGTTCCTAGGGAGAGGTCATGACGAACCCCAGCCGCCGACAGTTTCTTACGGCCCTGGCCGCCGTTCCGCTCGCCGCCCAGGTCAACCAATGTCTGGGTCAGGCCGCGCCCGAGATGTCGCGCTCGGCCGACATGATTACGCCGGAAGCTCGCACCGCGATTAACGCCGGTCTGACTTATCTGGCCGATCGACAGATCAAAGATGGTCGCGGTCGCGGCGCCTACGGATTTGACGGATACCGCGCCAATACGGCGGTCGTCGCGTTGTCAGGCATGGCCTTCATGGCGCACGGCAGTTCGCCGGGACGCGGCCCCTACGGTCAGAACATCGACTACTGCATCGAGTACATCCTGGCGAACTCGCAAGAGGGCGGCTTCATCGCCATCCCCGGCGCCGCCACGCATGGGCCGATGTATGGCCATGGCTTCGCCACGCTGTTTCTGGCCGAAGTCTATGGCATGTCAGGCGATTCGTCGGTGCGCGAAAAGCTGGCCGAAGCGGTCAAGCTGATCGTCGATACGCAAAACATTGAAGGGGGTTGGCGGTACGAGCCGGTTCGCCAAGACGCCGACATTTCGGTGACCGTTTGCCAGATGATGGCGCTGCGGGCCGCCCGCAACGCCGGGATCTACGTTCCTAACGAGACGGTCGACCGCTGCGTCGATTACGTCAAACGGAGCCAGAACCCCGACGGCGGATTCATGTACATGCTGCAAAGCCGGGGACCGAGCGCGTTTCCTCGTTCGGCCGCTGGCGTCGTCGCGATGAACAGCGCCGGCATTTACTCGGGCGAAGAGGTCGATCGAGGGATGCAGTACCTGGTCGAGAATCTGCAGAACCCGCGTGAGATCCGCAGCAACAGCCACTTCTTTTACGGTCAGTATTACGCCTCGCAAGCGTTCTGGCACGCCGGCGACGCGCTGTGGCGTCAGTACTATCCGGTCGTTCGCGAATACCTGCTCAGCCGTCAGACCGCCGGCGGTTACTGGCCCGATTTCATCTGTCCAGAATATGGAACCGCGATGGCGTGCATCGTGCTGCAGATGCCGAACAACTACTTGCCGATCTTCCAACGATAGCCGCGCGATGTTTCGTCTTTGCCTGTTCGCCTTTGTGGGCCTCTTGGTCTGCGCAACCTGTTCGCTTCGCGCCGAAGGAACGCTCTTAGAGCGGAATCAACAGCGGCGGACCGCGCAGCTGACCGGCATCGAAGGGGACCAGTGGACCTTTGCGATCGATGGCCAAAGCGAGACGCTGCCAGCCGCGCAGATCGTGCAGTTTGGGGCGCCGGCTGCGGTCGTCAAAACGCCGCTGGTCTTGCTCAACGGAGGAGGGCGAATCGTCTTGCAAGACATCCTGCTAGCCCGCCGCGAACTGATCGGGTATCCCTCCAAGGCGTTCGATGAGGTGAAGTTGCCGCTACGGTTGATTCGCGGCATTGCGCTGCGTTTGCCGCTGGACGACGTAAAAAGGCAGGCGCTACTCGATCGCATCCAGGGCTACGCCGGCAATGACGATCAGTTGCTGCTAGAGAATGGCGACGTCATCTCGGGACTGGTTGCGGCGATCAAGTCGGAAACGATTCAGCTAGAAACCGAGTCGACTTCGCTCGAAGTCGATCGGACGCGCGTCGCCGCAATCCTGTTCGCCCCCAGCTTGGCGCCCTCGTCCGGCGTGGCGTTTGACGCTTGGCTCGGCTTGAGCGACGGCTCGCTGTTACCTGTGCGCAAGATCGCAATGGCCGGGAAGGAGATGCAGGTCGAAATTGCTCGCGATGTTGTGTTGGAGTCGGTTCCGGGAGCGAAGCTGCAGCGAGATGTCGTTTACGCGGCCCCGCAGTCAGGCGAAGTGATTTATCTCTCGGACCTGCCGAAGTTGCAAGCGAAACAGATTTCGTTTCTGACGACCGGTTGGAGCTTTCAGCGCGACCGCAGCGTCTTGGGCGGGGAGCTTGCCGCCGGCGGCAAGCTCTATCGCAAAGGCTTGGGCGTGCACAGTACGTCGCGGTTGGCCGCGCCCATTCCCAAAGGCTTTGTCCGGTTTGCGGCGGAGATCGCCGTCGATCAATCGTCTGGGGACGAAGGGAGCGTTCGGTTTCGCGTTTACCTGGCAGGGCCGAATGGCGCCTGGAAGTCGGCCTATCAAAGCGAGACGATGCGCGGCGGGATGCCGCCGCAGTCGATCAACGTGCCGCTGGGAAATGCCGCCGCGATTGCGTTAGTGGTCGACTTCGCCGATCGCGGGGACGTCAAGGACCGAGCCGATTGGCTCTCGGCCCGGTTCGAAAAGTAACGTCGCGTTGCGTTAGCGCTTGTGCCCCGGAATCAGGAAGCTCAAGTGATGTTGGCAATGCCACATATGGACCTTGCGCCATTCTTCCTGGGAAAGCGATCCCATAACCGGCGACTCGACGAATTGGACGTCCTCTTGCATCACCCGGGCGATCGCTCGCTCTAGTTCGGCCAGACGAATCTCATCGTCAGCGCTGGTCGAGGGCAAGATCGAAGGGGGCGCCTTCGCTTTGACGCTGACGGCGCCTCCCTTGAGGATCGTCGGCAAGTAGATCATCCGCAGCACCGGGCGGACGACCGGCAGCCAAAACGGCATGCGATCTTTAAAGCCGTCGATCGATTGATCCATAAAGGCGGCCAGGTGTTGGCAGATCTGGCCCAGATTCCATTGCCCTAACTTGTGATAACCGACGTCCGCCAGATGGTGGCAGTCGACAATCACCTCCTCGAAGTTCGCAAACAGCAAAATCCGACGTTTCGTCGTCCCGACGTCGTCGCTTGCCCGACTACTCGCAATCATGCTCTCTGTCCTTTTCTTAAGGATTCACGCGCGAGAAATAAACGCTTTTAAACAAAAAAAAGGCCGATGTCGTAGTGCGACATCGGCCTCTTCTCGTATTTCAAGTTGTCAATCGCTTAGCGAGTTCCGGGTCGCTAAGTGATTATTCCGTCCTCTTGCGGCGTGCTGGAGTCGGGGCGTTGTCCCCGCAGCACGCTATTTCCTTCAAACAATTTCGATTCGTCGACCGGCTCAGGATTCAGCCAGTCCGTCTCGTTGAATTGTCCACTTTGATTATACGCAGATATTGCGTTCTTGTAACACGTTAGCTGAACATCTTCCTCGGCGATACCCTGACCGAGCATCAAATTGCCCGTTTTCGTTACCGCGAGTGGGTCGGAAATGCCCCAGTCGGCCGAGGAGTCGATGATCACCCGATCCGACCCGTACTGTTTGACGATTTCGACCATCCGTTGGTTCCCCATCTTTGTCTTGGGATAGATGGTGAACGCCGCCCAGTAACCGCGATCGAGAACCTCTTTGCAGGTCTCTTCGTTATTGTGATCGATCACCACCATGTGGGGCGGAACGCCATGTTCTTCAATGATGTCCATGCTCCGATACGTTCCCCGCTTTTTGTTGCGGTGGGGCGTATGGATCATCACCGGTAATTCCAACTCCTTGGCCAGGTCGAGCTGCACCCGCAGGGCTCGCTCTTCGGCAGGGGTCATGTCGTCAAAGCCGATCTCGCCGACGGCGACGACGTTGTCTTTGGCCAGGAACAGCGGAAGCATGTCGAGCACTTCTTCGGCCAGCCGCTCGTTATTCGCTTCTTTCGCGTTCAAACCAATCGTGCAGTAGTGCTTGATGCCGAACTGTCCAGCTCGAAACCGCTCGAAGCCGACCAGGCTCGAGAAATAGTCGTGGAAGGCGCCGGCGGTCGTGCGCGGCTGACCGAGCCAGAAGGCAGGCTCGATCACGGCGACGATGCCCGCTTCGGCCATGCGTTCGTAATCGTCGGTCGAACGCGACGAGCAGTGGATGTGGGGGTCGATGTATCGCATGCTGTTCCCTTCCGGTTAGTTCGCATACGCGGCATCGCAAATGCCGCTCCAGGTAATGGCGCCTTGTTCGATTTGGGCGGCGAGTTGCGGCTTGCTCCGCAAGATCTCGTCCGCGTCGTCGGTCGCACTGGCGGCCAACGCCAAGGCGATCGCCTGTTGTTCGAGTTCGGTTCCTTCGGCGAGGATCGCCGTCATGTCTTCCAGCGCCGTCTCATCGGCAAACGGTCCAACCATCCGCCATAGCTCGACGGGGATCGGACGCTTGGCGGCGCGACGTTCGTGGGCGTAATCGATCAGCATCTCGGCCAGCGCCGGATTCACGCGGCGATCGATGCCGACCATCGGATCAAGCTCGGCCCCGATAAACAGCGCCTTCAGCACCATCTGATTCCAGGCCGCTTCCGAAAAGTACTCTTCCGGAAATGGATTGCGATGGGCGATCGCCGAGAAGATGAACAGGACGTTGGTTCGCAAGCCGTCGACCGCGCGGTCGACCAGCAGTTCGGGATGGGGCAAGACCGGCAGCGCTTGAAACAGGGCGACCGACTCTTGCAGTTCGGCCGCGTTGAACAACTTTTCCAGATGCTCAAAGTACGGGCCTGGATCTTCGCTGGGGATCGACAGCAACAGTAGCGTCCGCGCCGCTTGCCCCACGTTCCAAGTCGAAGGATCCCAGCCGCTGCGCACTTCTTTCGCCAGATCCAATTGAAGCGTCGAAAGCTCTAGCGGCTGCTTGCCAACTTTGCGTGGGGCTAGGCCAAAGCCGAGGTAAAGCGCTGCAGCGTCGCCTGACTCGACCTTCGCGATGCGGTCATCCAGCCAAGTGAGGCCCTCGTCGTCGGTCGCCGTCTCGAGCCAACCACGCAGCAGTTTGGCAGGCGTTGGCGGGGTACTGTCTCGATTTTCGAAAAGCAAGGTATTTTGCCTTTAATAGCCGTTTATCGCCAATTAGTTTAGCCTAAGTCTTTGGCGTCGCCGCTGCAAGAACGTGAACTTGGTTTCGCCGCTCGAAGCCGTCTATTATCCGAGCATGCGAGCCGCCTCTTTGGCAAAGTAGGTCAAGACGCCATCCGCGCCCGCTCGTTTGAAGGCGAGCAGGCTTTCCAGCATCGTTTTGTCGCGATCGAGCCAGCCGTTGGCGGCGGCGGCTGACAGCATCGCGTATTCGCCGCTGACCTGGTAGGCGAACGTCGGCACGGCAAACTCCGCTTTGACGCGGTGGACGATGTCGAGATATGGCATGCCCGGTTTGACCATCACCATGTCGGCGCCTTCGGCCAAGTCGAGCGCCACCTCGCGGATCGCTTCGTCGGTGTTGGCCGGATCCATCTGGTAGGTCTTTTTGTCGCCGCCAGCCAGATTGCCGGACGAGCCGACCGCCTCGCGAAAGGGCCCATAAAAGGCGGATGCGTACTTGGCGGCGTAGGCCATGATCTGGACTTGCTCAAAACCGGCTTCGTCCAAAGCGTCGCGGATGGCGCCGATGCGGCCATCCATCATGTCGCTGGGTGCTATAATGTCGCAGCCCGCTTCCGCCTGTACGACCGACTGTTTGCACAGCATCGCGACGGTCTCGTCATTGACGACGTAACCGTCACGGACGAGCCCGTCATGGCCATGGCTCGAATAGGGGTCGAGCGCCACGTCGCACAGGACGCCGATATTGGGGTACGCCTGTTTGATCGCGCGGACCGCCTGGCAGACCAAATTGTCCGAGTTGAGCGCTTCTTCCGCTTCGGGGGTTTTCAGCTCGCTGGGGGTCGCCGGAAAAATAGCGATTACGGGAATCCCCAGGGCAACCGCCTGACCGACTTCTTCGACCAACAGGTCGATCGAGAGCCGATCGACGCCGGGAAGAGACGAAATCGGCGTCCGTAGGCCTTCTCCGGGCTGAATAAACAGGGGCCAGATCAGATCGTCGACCGTCAGTCGGTTCTCGGAGACCAAGCGTCGCGACCAGTCATGGCGACGATTGCGGCGGAGTCGGGTCTGGGGAAAGCGTCCAAAAGGGCTGGGCATGGGGTGATCACCACTTTTCTGTGCGACCGGTGGAGTACAATGGCAGGAGGTAGGCGTCACCCGAGGGAGAGGTCGCGCTACCGAAGTATTGTACCAGCCGGGATTGGCGAAAATTGGTGAAATGGGAAACCAGTCGCCGCCGAGGCGAAAAAAACGCTAAAATAGCCGCTGGATTTGGTTTAGCTCCCCTCATGCAACCTTTCGCCACCCTCGAGCATCCAACCAGGTTAGCGGGTTATTGCGGGTCGCAATCTGCGGTTACCCCTTCATCCGAGACTCTTGACGGTCTCGCTGCGCAACCCCGGATCTGTGACGCGATTTGCCCTGCGATTAGAGAAACTTATGTCGACGAATTTGCCCTCACCGGAAACCTCGCCCGCGAACCTGGTCGATCCGGCCGCCGCTCGCCCCTTTGGCGTCAACACCCGGCCGAATACGCTGCCCGACGTTGCCGCCGACGCCGCGCCGCTGGTCCAGGGCAAGCTGAACCGCGTCGGGATGTCGGGCATTGAGGTTGCGATCCGCTTGCGCGAGTCGAGCGGCGAAATGATGCGGATCCCGGCTCGGGTCGACGCCTACGTCAGCGTCGACGATCCCGAAGTCAAAGGGATCCACATGTCGCGGCTCTATCTGTCTCTGCAAGATTCGCTCGACGCCGAGTTTGGCCGCGACCAGATCGAGACGATCCTGAAACGCTTTCTGGACACGCACGCCGACATTAGCGCCACCAGCTACGTCAGCTTCCGCTACGAACAGATGATGCAGCGGGAGTCGCTGCTCAGCGATCATTCGGCTTGGCGCAGCTATCCGGTTCAGATCGAAGCCTGGTCAACGGGCGGGAAGACGACCTATCGCGTCCACGTACGACTGACTTACTCCAGCGCGTGTCCCTGCTCGGCCGCCCTGGCGCGCCAGTTGCTGCAGCAGCAATTTGAAGAGCAATTCTACGGGCACCAATGGTTGGCCACCGCGACGGTGCTCAACTGGCTCGGTTCGAACGATACGTTGATGGCCGTACCGCACAGTCAACGCAGCCATGCCGATATTACGATCGAACTGGACGACAGACGTGACGATCTGCCGATCGACGAGCTGATCACCCGCACCGAAGCGGCGCTCAACACCGCCGTGCAAGCGGCCGTAAAGCGGACCGACGAACAAGAGTTCGCGCGGCTCAATGGCGAAAACCTGATGTTCTGCGAAGACGCCGCCCGGCGGCTCAAGAACGCGGTCGATGCGATGGACGGCATCGTCGACTATCGGATTCAGGCGAGCCACTTCGAGAGTCTCCATCCGCATGACGCCGTGGCGATCGTCACCAAGGGAATCGCCGGCGGCTTGACCGCCTAACGGCTAGCTTCCGGTATTCCTCTTTCGCTGGCGCCCAACAAAGCGACTTGCCGATGACTTCTGAGCCATCCCCGGACATTACGATCCGTTCGGCGCAAGCCGAAGTGGACGAGTGGATCAAGACAATCGGCGTGCGCTATTTTTCGGAACTGACGAACCTGGCTCAGTTGATGGAAGAAGTGGGCGAGCTTTCGCGGATCATGTCGCGGACCTATGGCGAGCAAAGCTTCAAGGAAGGGGCCCTACGCGGCGAACTTTCGGATGAGCTGGCTGACGTGTTGTTCGTCTTGATTTGCATCGCCAACCAAACCGGCGTCGATCTGACGACCGCCCTAGAGAAGAACTTGGCGAAGAAGACTGGCCGGGACAAGGAGCGTCACCTTAACAATCCAAAGTTGCGTTAATATGGCCGCGCGTCGCAAACCGAATCAACTCCGGCGGATCGGCGTAGCGGCGATCTTGATCTTCGTCGCCGTCCTGATCACGTGGCCTGCGATTGAGTTTCTCGTTCGCAGTTCGGCCGTCAATCGTCCGAGCGAAGCGATGGATCGACTCGAGCGTCTGGCGACGCTGCGGGATTGGATGATCAACGTGTTCGGCTACGGCTGGTTCTTCGCCGTCGGGGCCGTGATTGGCAGCTATTTGAACGTCGTCGTCTGGCGATTGCCGCGCGGTAAGTCGGTCGTCGACAAACCTTCGGCCTGCCCGTTTTGCTCGACCAAGATTCGAGCGCTCGACAACGTCCCGGTCTTAGGCTGGATCAACCTGGAAGGGAAGTGTCGCGCTTGCCGATTGCCAATTTCGTCGCGGTATCCGTTGGTCGAAGCGACGATGGGGATGATCTTCGTCGCGCTGCTGATCGCCGAATTGTTATGTGGCGGAAGCAACTTGCCTGGCGGCGCGATTACCAGCGGACGCGGTTTCGCGGGCGTCGTCTTCGAAGGCAGATGGGAAATCATCCGGATCTACGCCTATCACGCGGCGTTTTTCTGCTGGATGTTGCCGTGGGCCTTGATGGCGTGGGATCGCCAGCGAATTCCGAAGTCGACTGTGATTGTGGCGGCCCTGGTGGGGATTGCCGCGCCGCTGGTTTGGCCCGGCATTCATCCTGTACCCGCCATTGCGCTGGACTCGTCAGCTTGGATGGTGGAGCTACTAACGATTTTGGTTGGCGCGATGGTCGGCTTGCTGCTGGGGCTGGTGGTGCGGCGGCTTGAGACGCGGGAAGAAGGAGATCTGTCGCGGGGCTGGGCGCTGCCGACGATGCTGGCGGCGACGGGGCTCTTTCTGGGATGGCAGGCGGTCGTGACGGTCGCTGCGGTCGTCTTGCCGTTGTATGGGCTCGCCTTTTTCGCATTGTCGAAGCGGGGGCGGTATGTGCGCCCAGGATTGTTTGAACTGCTGCTATGCGGCGTGACGCTTGTTTACATCTGCGGGTGGGGCTGGTGGGTGGAACCGTCTTGGTTGCCGGGACCCGGCCTGACGCCGCTTGGGTTATGCGTCGTCCTGCCACTGTTACTGATGAGTTTCTTGTTGCTGGCGATGGCCGGGCGACCGCAAGGGGTCGACGTGCGACGATTTCAAAACGACGATCCGGTTTCGCCGCCACGCTGCGAACCGGTAGAATTCAATACGTAATCATTCGGATCTGAGGGAGAAAGAAGATGAGTCTGGTAATCATGCGGCGCATCAAGTTTTGCGCCGGTCACCGGTTGTACAAACATGGCGGCAAGTGCGAGTTCTTTCATGGCCACAACTATGTCGCCGACTTTTACGTTACCGCAGACGAAGTCGATAGCGTCGGCCGGGTGATCGATTTCGCCGACCTGAAAGCGAAGTTCAAGGGCTGGCTCGACGAAAACTGGGACCACGGTTTTATCCTGAGCGAGCAGGACGAGAACGGAATCAACGCGATCAAACAGGTTGTGCCGTGCAAGTATTTCGTCATGCCGTACAACCCGACCGCCGAGAGCATGGCCCGCTATCTGCTTGACTATGTCTGTCCCGAACTGCTGGGCGACTCGAACGTGCGCGCCGTGAAGGTGGTGGTCTGGGAGACCGAAGAAGCGTTTGCCGAAGCCCGCGTCGCTGGCGACGTCGATGGTTCGACGACCGCTTCGCTGAGTTCGGTCACGGTCGATTAAGTCAGCACGAAAGGTTCGCGGAGCATGAGCAGCACCGATTCGCCTGCCAAGATTGGCGTCGTCACCGTATCAGACCGCGCCAGTCGCGGCGAATACGAAGACCGGGGCGGTCCAGCCATTCAGGCTTACCTGGCCGAGACTTTGACCTCTTCTTGGGAGGCGGTAGCCCGCGTGATCTCGGATGATCGCGCGGGGATCGAAGCGACGCTCCGCGAGCTTTGCGACCAACAGGAGTGCTGCCTGGTGATTACGACCGGAGGAACTGGTCCGGCGCTGCGTGACGTGACTCCGGAAGCGACTGAGGCAGTTTGCGATAAGATGATGCCAGGCTTTGGCGAGTTGATGCGGAAGGTCTCTTTAGAGAAGGTGCCGACGGCGATTCTCTCGCGACAGACGGCCGGCATCCGCGGCAAGTCGCTGTTGATCAACCTCCCTGGGCAGCCGAAGGCGATTGCGGAGTGCCTGGACGCGGTTTTTCCTGCGATTCCCTATTGCATCGATCTGCTAGAGGGGCCATTTCTGACCACAGACCCCACTAAGATTCTGGCATTTCGGCCCGCCAAGAAGTCTTGATGACGTTCTCTCGTCAAAATCGTTGCGATTCGCCGCGACCCATGCTTTTACGGGGTGCGGCTAGGCGCAGCTTGCCCGCCTAGCTTTGGACGCAGACTTAGGATTACCTAGCGACCTTTACAGCGTCGCTATCGGTTGGAAGTGATCGCCGCGGGATGGAAACGTCCGGCTTCGATCGCTCCTCAGGGGCAGCAACTGTGTGGGGGCATGCGCGGTGAGCGGAAAACACCTGGAAAACGAGATCAATCGTCGCGTCATTGTGATCGACGACAATCCTGCGATTCACGATGACTTTCGCCGAATTCTCTCCGGCGCAAGCAACTTGAATGTGGCGACCAGCGACGTTCGTGCGCTCTTGTTTGAAGAAGATGAGTTGGCGCCCGACGAACACGACTTCGCGTTCGAGATCGAGTCAGCCTATCAAGGCGAAGAAGGCCTGGAAAAGGTCGCCGCCGCCGAAAAAGCGGGGCTGCCGTTCGCACTTGCGTTTGTCGACATGCGGATGCCGCCGGGCTGGGACGGTCTCGAGACGATTCAACGAATCTGGCGCGACTATCCCGACATTCAGGTCGTCATCTGCACCGCTTACTCCGACCATACCTGGGAATCGCTGCTGGAAAAGCTGGGCGAGACCGATCAACTGGTCATCCTCAAGAAGCCGTTTGACGTCATCGAGGCCCGCCAGTTGGCGATCGCCCTGACGCGGAAATGGCAATTGACGCAGCAGGCGCGGGTGCGGATGGACGTGCTCAATCGCTTGGTCGAAGAGCGAACGGCCGATCTGATGCGTGCGGCGTCGGAATTGAAGTCGACCAACGACCGTCTGACCGAAGCTTCGCAAGCCGCCGAGGCGGCTAACCGGTCGAAAAGCGAATTTCTGGCGAATATGAGTCACGAGATTCGGACGCCGATGACCGCGATTATTGGCTATGCCGAAGAGTTGCGCAAAGCGGACGAAAACGAACACGCGCCCAAAGAGCGGGTCTTCGCTCTGGAGACGATCTTGCGCAACGGCCATCACTTGCTGCAGGTGATCAACGACGTGTTGGACCTCAGCAAGATCGAAGCCGGCAAGCTCGACGTCTGTCCTCAAACTGCGTCGCCGGTACGGATCGTTTCGGACGTGCTGGCCCTGATGCACTTGCGAGCGTCGCAAAAGGGCCTGCGGCTAGAAAACGAATTCTGCGGTCCGATGCCGGCGGTGGTGATGACCGACGCAACGCGCCTGCGCCAGGTTCTGATCAACCTGCTGGGCAACGCCATCAAATACACCGAAGAAGGAACCGTCTCGCTACGAACGCGCCTGATCGGTATCGGTAGCGAGGATCCCCAATTGGAGTTCGAGGTGATCGACTCGGGGATTGGAATGTCCGACGAGGAAATGCGGCGGATCTTCTTGCCCTTTGAGCAAGCCAATACGTCAATGAGCCGCAGATATGGCGGCACTGGCTTGGGCTTGTCGATCAGCATTCGCCTGACCGAACTGTTGGGTGGGCAGATGCAGTGCGAAAGCAATCCTGGCCGCGGCAGCATTTTTCGGTTTACCGTTTCGACCGGGGATTTGTCGAACGTTAAGATCTCGAACTGCGCCGATGATCATAACTGGGTGCCGGTGACGGTTAGTAGTGTTCCTAAGTTATCGACGGCGCTTTCCGGCCGGGTGCTGCTGGTCGAAGATGGTCCCGACAACCAACGCTTATTGCGACTAATCCTGGAGAAGGCAGGCGCCGAGGTGACGATCGCCGCCGATGGTCGCGATGGAGTTGATCTATTCTTGACTTCGCGGAGCCAAGGAAATCCGTATGACGTCATCCTGATGGACATGCAGATGCCGATCATGGATGGCTACCAGGCGACTCGGCAATTGCGGAAAGAAGGAGTTCGCACGCCGATTATCGCCCTGACGGCGCACGCCATGAGCGGTGACCGACAGCGATGCCTGGATGCCGGAACCGACGAATACTTGACCAAGCCGGTCAACCGCGAGCAACTGTTAGAAACGGTCGCCGGCTTTTTGCCTGGCCCCGCGAATCGAAAAAAGAAGGACGCCGAGGCTCCTTGCTGAGCCTCGGCGCCCTTCAGCTTGGCTGCGTTAGTCGAACGGATGAGCGCCCAGCGTCCCCTCGAGGGCGACCAGGTAGTCCTCGTTCTCGGTCATCGCCAGCTGAGCCGCCGCGTATTCGCGTCGCGCCGCCAGACCCAGTTCTTTGACCGAACCGGCGTTGCGTGAGTCGGACGTGAACTTGTCGATCGCCGCCACGTGACGCTTCCAAAGAGCCGTGTCGCGCGATTTCTTCGTCGCCAGACGCTTGCGGTACCAATCGCTCGACAGCAGGTACTTCTTGGTGAACATCTGGCGAAATTCAGGATCGGAGGCCGTTTTCCCTTCGTACGAGCCTTCGGCCATGATCATCAACAACGCCTTCAGCGGTGGGCAGGCCTCTTCCACCGAACCGTCTTGCAAGTGACGGGCGGCGACGCGCTGCTGCGCTTCGACGATGTGCTTGATGCCGTCGGCGTACGAATCGGGGTCCTGCGTTTCTGGACGCAGAATCGAGTCATCAAAGACCTTCAGCGGGTTGTCGAAGACGCGACCGAAGAAGGTGCGGACGAACCGGCGAGTGATGCGGTAACCGAGTCGGCTGGCTGGGATCGCTTCGCCGTTGTAGGTGAAGTCATCGATCTTTTCCAGCATCCGTTCGCCGATCAGGAACTTCGGATCCCGTTCTTCCGGCGTCAGTCGGCACCAGATTTCCGGAATCAACAGGCTGACGTCATGGTCGACGCGAACGTTGGGGCCAATGTAGCCGGCGGCGGTCGAGTAACCGGCCAGGCCGGTCAGGATGTAGCTGACCAGGGCGTTGTTCAGGTCGGCCGCCGGACGCAGCGCGTTGAACGGGCCCTTGGTCAGGGCGCCTTCGCTACCGGCGCCGGTGGTCGAAGGACTCTTGCCGGTCAGCGAGCAGACGAAGTCCATGAACAGTTCCGGCAGTTCCTGGTAATGGATCGGTCCATAGACCGCCAGGCTGCGAATGCCGGCCGCCGCGTCGGGCGGATTGTTGCGGCGACCGCACAGGACGGCGTTCACCGGCGTCGGCGCCGGCTGATCGGCCGGAATTTTGCGATACAGACGCGTGCCGACTTCGCCCACATAGCGGAAGATCGGATTCGCCATATCAGGACGCGTTTGTAGGTACCGCGGGTTCTTGGTCGGCACGCCGTTGACGATCCGCGGGAAGGCGGAGCAAACGGCGTAGCCGGTTTCGGCGGTGGGATCGTCCAAAAATTCACGCAGGAAGCTCTGCATCGGCAAGGTGAACTGATCGAACTCGGCGATCTGCTCCGCCATTTTGGCGACGTCCTCTCGGTTGAGCGGCGCGAAGTTCGAGATGAAGTTCCCCGGCTGCGACAGATCGAACTCGGTCTGTTTATCGAGTCCGCGATGGACCGCATCGTCAGGACGCTGGAACAAGCGATATTCGCAGTTCGTCAGGAACTTGTAGCTGTCGGCGTCGAGTTGCGGATCGAGATTCGAGATCGCTTTCGCCGGAACGACCACCGACGCCGAGATGTCGTCTTCGGTCTGCACCTTGTCGGCGGCGTAGAAATCTTGACGCAACTTGTAGGTTCGCCACTGCAGCGATTCGGACAGGCCGACCCGCAAATAGGTGCCGACCAGCGTGCGATCGAGATACTTCAGCTCATGCCCCGGCGTGCCGTTGACGATGTCGACGCTGAAGTTAGCGCGCCAGTTGTGATCCCAGTCAGGCTGTTGGAATCGCTTGATGATGAACAACATCGAGTAGATGTGGTTCGGGATCGAGGCGAGCCACTCATTGTATTTGTCGGTGTAATCGGCCGACGGCGTCAACAGTTTGATGACGCTGCCGAGCGAGCGTTCCGGCGACAAAATCTTGCGGCTGGGACGTTCGGCGTAGTTCGGTTTGATCTGCGAATCGGCCGCCCAGCGATCGCTGTAGTCGTGATTGAAGATCTCGTCGATCAGTTCCAGGTCTTTGTCAATTTCGTTGACGAAGATCGGACCGTACAACATGTAGTCGGTCGCCGACTTGCTGATTTCGCTCTTGCCGCCGCCGCTGACGGTACACGGCTTGTGACAGTTAACCCCTTCGGCCATCGTGCCGATCAAACGCCAGCTGGGCGCCGCGGGGTGCTTCTCCATCCGAATCTTGTAGCCGGACGGAGCGACGTAAATCTTGCCGGGCAGCAGCGGAATGGAGCGTTCTTCGCCATCGCGAGACCACTTGATGCACTGCTCGACCATCGTCGCCCGGGCGTCTTCCGGAATGTAGACGATATCGGGGTAATTTTTGTCGATGCCATAACCTTCCGGCTGCATGTCGATCCATTCGCCGTAATCTCTGGCGACGTCGTCGATCGTGCGGCCGTTATAGCGTTGGCTGTTGACGCGGAAGTCTTCGCCCAGGTTCCAACTGGTGTAAGCGATCACGCCGCCGGCATGCTCTTCCTCGACGTTGCCGTAGAGGTTGGCGGCGTAGCTGAGCTGCGTCTTGACTTCCTTTTTGCAGTAGCCGTAATAATTATCGGCGATCAGCGTCACAACGACGCCCCGCTGGTCACGGCACGTTAGCTTGAAGGCTTGACCGTCGTTGTAGATTTCCGATTCTTCTTTCCAGCACATGCCGTCTTGACGCTGACGCTCGGTTGCGTCGTCAAAGTGCGGCAGGCCCAATTCCTTCTTGGAGACGCCCAGCAGTTGCGGCGCCAGGATGACGCAGCCGGTGTGGCCGGTCCAGTGTTCGACGTCGAGCGCTGCGTCGTTCTTCGGAATGAACGGGTCGCCGGCGTTGCCGAAAATCGATTCGACGAAGTCGAGATTGCTGACCAATTGTCCGGGGACGTAGAAGCGAACTTCCATCGTCTTTTCCGGAGTGAAGCCGGGCACTTCCGGGCAGACGATCGGTCGCAAGAGCAGCGAAACGAACGAATACGCTTTCTCTTCGTGCTGGCTGGTGTAGGGAAGCTCCAGGTACTTCTGGGGCGGGTTCATCGCGATCTGGAACATCCGTGCGAAGGTTTCCTTCGGCACCGCCAGCTTGTCGGCGGCGATCGGCAGTCCCCCTTCACAAACGTGGAAGGTCCCCTTGGTGGTCCGGCGATCGCTGCGGGGATTGTTGAGGACGCCGTTTTCCAGGCGATACGATTCGACCAACTCGCTCTCGAATTTGTCTCCATTTACCGGAATCGACAATTCCCGGGCGATGCCGTGACGATCGAGGATGAACGACTGACGCGGCAGTTGCAGCGGACCGACGTCGAGGTCCGAAAAGTAGTCGGCCAGGAAGGATTCGATCCGGGCGTCGACCGGGGCCGGAACGTCGCGCAGCATCCGCGCCTTTTCGTGGTAATTCGTCAACAGACCTTTCAGCAGGTCCGCGAATTCCGCTTCCTGCTCATGCAGCGGCGGCGGGAGCTCATTCGCAATCATCTGCAGATTGATGTAGCGAATCAGCCGACTCCGCTCTTCACTGCGTTGTTTTTTGGTCTGAGGGGCGCCGAAGCCAAGCTTTTCTTTCAGGTCCATCGTTGTTTTACACGGTGAGGACGAATTTTTAGTACATAACGTGCGCCTGCGATCTTAACCGGTTGGAAGTCGGTTCGTCTGCGCTTGCCTTCCCTTGGCGGGGGGTTATGGGAAAACCGCCGTCACAGGAGGCGAACAATGGTAAGGTGTTAGAAAAATAGTTACGATTTCGAAAACAGTTCTCGCTACTTTTCCAAGGGGCCCCCATCGTGAGCTTTCCTGGTTCGCTGTTTCGTAGCTTCGCATGTCTCCTGATCGCTTGCCTGACATTGACCATGGCAATAGCGGAAGATCGCGAGACGAAAGTTCGCAACGATCGCCGCGACATCCTAGCCGATGGCAGTTGGTACTACAACGATTTGCCGGCGGCGATGGATGCGGCCAAAGCGTCAGGCAAACCGGTGCTCGTTATTTTTCGTTGCATTCCTTGCGAAGCCTGCGCTCAGTTAGACGAGAAAATTATTGAGCGAGACGAAGCCGTGCGGCGGGTCATGCAGCAGTACGAGTGTGCTCGGATCGTGCGGATGAACGGCGTCGACCTGGCGAAGTTTCAGTTTGACTACGATCAGTCGTTCGCTGCGTTTCTGATGAACGCCGACGGTACGATCTATGGTCGCTACGGCACGCGCTCGCATCAAACCGAAGAAGAGAGAGACGTCGCCATCGAAGGTTTTGCCGAGACGCTAATCAAAGGCTTGATTTTGCATGGGCTTTATCCGGCGAACAAAGATTCGCTAGTCGCCAAGACCACCGGCGACGTTCCGCCAGTTAAGTCGGCCGAGAAGTTTCCGCACTTGCGCAAACGGGACTTTGGCGAAGAGCTCGACTACGAAGGGAATGTGGTGAAGAGCTGCATTCACTGCCATCAGGTGGGCGAGAGCTATCGGGTCAACTATCGCTTTGAGGGAAATCCGATTCCCGACAAAATCTTGTTTCCCTATCCCCATCCTAAAGTGTTGGGCTTGATCATGGATCCCAAGACCGCAGCGACCGTCGAAGAAGCGACGCCCGGTTCGGCGGCGGCCGAAGCCGGAATGAAGGCGGGAGACGAAATCTTGGCGCTCAACGGACAACCGATCCTTTCGATGGCCGACATTCAGTGGACGTTGCATCATCTGCAGGATGAGAAGCAGTTCGACGTAACGCTGCTGCGTGATGGAAAGCTGCAGAAGCTCAACTTCCCGCTACCGAAAGGTTGGAAACGCCAGGGGGACATCTCGTGGCGGGTCACCAGTTGGGATCTGTCGCGACAGGTCTTTGGCGGGATGCGGTTAAGAGATCTCGAGCCCGAGCAGCGCAAAGAACTGGGCCTGTCGGACGATCAGCTTGGCCTGCTGGTTCGCCACGTTGGCAAGTATGGCGATCACGCGGTGGCGTTGAAGGCGGGCATCAAAGTCGGCGACGTCATTACGTCAATAGCCGGCATTGATGAAAATCTCAATGAATCGAACCTGCTGGCCCGGCTCGCCAACGAGACGAAGCGGGGCCAGGATGCCGAGGTGAAGCTGCTGCGGAACGGAAAGGCCAAAAGCGCGGCGATTCGCTTGCAGTAAGAGCGGTTATTTGACGTCATGGTACGCTTTGCTAACGCAACCGCTGTCGGCTTGCGACACGGTTGCGGCAAAGTCGGCCAAATAGCCGCGGCTGTGCTTTGAGTCGGGCGTCTTCCATTCGGCGGCGCGCTTCGCCAGATCATCGGCGCCCACGTGCAGCGTGATGTCTCCAGCCAGCAGATCGAACGAGATTTCGTCTCCATCTTCGACCAGCGCGATCGGGCCGCCAACCGCCGCTTCGGGCGCACAGTGGACGCCGATGGCGCCGTGCGACACGCCGGAGACGCGGGTGTCGGATAAGAACGCCACTTTGCCGTCCAAGTGGGGAACAGCCAGCGCCGCCGTGGCGACCAGCACTTCCGGCATGCCGGAGGCGACCGGTCCCAGATAACGAAGCACGATCACGCTGCCGGGCGTGATCTTATTTTCTTCGACCGCTTCGACGATCGCTTTGGCGTCGTCGAAGCAGATCGCCTTGCCGCGGAACTTGGGGTCGCGCATGCTCGACACTTTAAAGACGACGCCGCCGGGCGCCAGGTTGCCGAAGCAGATCTGCATGTCGGCGTATTCTTTCAACGGCTGCTCGATCGGGGCGATCAAGTCTTGATCGCTGGGCACGTCACAGGCATCGGCGACGCTTTCGGCCAGCGACATGCCGGAGACCGTCAGGCACAATCCATCGACGATGCCGGCCGAGATCAAGTATTTCAACAGCATCGGCGTGCCGCCCAGCTTGTGCAGATCGTACATCGTCCGTTTGCCCCGCGGGGCGAAGCTGCAAAGTACCGGCGTGTTGCGAACGATTCGCTGAATGTCGCGGAGACCAAAGTCGACGCCTGCTTCCTGGGCCAGCGCCGTCAGATGCAAGACGCCATTTGTCGAACCTCCGATTGCCGCGATGGTGGCGGCGGCGTTTTCGAACGCCTTTTTGGTCAGGATATCGCGGGGGCGGATGTTGTCGGCCAGCAGACGTTTAGCCGCGGCGCCGATACCGCGGCATTCGTCGCGTTTGGCGGGATCGTCTGCCGGAATCGAACTGGAGTAGGGAAGTCCCAGTCCGATCGCTTCGATGGCGATGCCCCAGGTGTTGAACGACGCGGCGATGCCGCAGCCGCCCGGTCCGGGGCAGGCCGTTCGCAAGATCTGGTCCGCCTCGGTGGCGGTCATGGCTCCGACGGAAGCCGCCGCTTGCGCATCGTAGACGTCCAGGATCGAGGTATCGCGGCCTTGATGACAGCCCGGCTTGATGCTGCCGCCGTTGACGATCAACCCTGGATAGTTGAGCCGGGCCAAGGCCATTGCGAAGCCAGGACCGTTCTTGTCGCAGTTGTGCAGACCGATCAAAAAGTCGTAGCCATGGGCGCTGACGACGCACTCGGCGGCGTTGGCGATCATGTTGCGCGACGGGAGACTCGCGTTCCCCCCTTCGTGCCCTTGGGTAATGTTGTCGCTAACGGCCGGGGTTCCGAACGGAAAGCCGATCAGACCCGCCTCTTGGCAGCCGGCCTTCAGCTCTTGCGCCAGTTGATAGGCGTGGACGTTGCAGAGGTTGCCGTCCAATAGCGGCACGCCGATGCCGATCTGCGGCTTGTCAAAATCGGAGTCGGTCAGCCCCAGGCCGTAGTAGAAAGCGGTGACCCCTTTTTGCCATCCACGGGTCAGACGTTGGCTGTTCCAGTTCAGGGGCGAAGTCATGGGCGGCGGTGCTTTCGGGCTGGAGGGGAGAAGCGGGCAAGGTGGGAAGCCGCTAGTATCGCCGACCGGACGCCGGGGCTCAAGATGGAAGAGAAGGGCGGGGTATCCGCTACACAGGCACAAAAAAACGCGGCTGCCCTTGGGGACAGCCGCGGCTAGGAGACAACCTCTTCCTCTTCTCTGCACGCCTGGCAAACCGATTACTTCGTGGTCACTTCAATTTTCTTCGGCAGCGCCTTTTCGGCCTTCGGAACGGTCACGTTCAAAATGCCATGTTGGTACTCGGCGGTGACGTTGTCTTCGTCGACCGGGGCCGAGAGCCGTAGGCTGCGCTCGAACTTGCCGTAGGTCTGCTCAACGCGGTGGAATTTCTTGTCGTTGGTTTCTTCCACCTGTTGGCGTTCGCCGGAGATCTTCAGCACGCCTTCTTTCAATTCGACGTTGACGTTCTCAGGCGACATGCCGGGGATCTCTACCGAGACTTCGTAGGCGGCTTCCGATTCGGCGACGTTGAGCGCCGGCATCCACGAAGCGACCGCTGACGGCGTGTCGTTGTTGAGCAGCGCGCCGAACAGGCCATCCATTTCACGACGCAGGTCAGCAAAAGAACGGGGCTGATAGCTAGTAATTGCACGGACCATGACGGTTCCTCCTTCTCTCTTGTGAGAACGAAAATCGATCGAAGCCGGCGAACCCTTGTTCGTCGCTTTTTTGGTTGCACCTAAGGTCGGGTGATGCCTTCGATTAAAGCAACAGGCGTGCCAATTCTCGCCCGGTTGTCGCAAGTCTATTTGCGAATAGCATTTGCGAACGTCGATTTTTTTCGACTGTAATTTTGGCGGTGTCAAAATGGCAATCTGGCAGTTTTGTTAAGAACCGATTTGCAAACCGAGAAGATATCGTGGGAATCGGGATCTCGGGAAAGGAAACAATCGCCACTCGCAAAAACGCCGGTAGGATGAGGCGATCCGTAGAAATTGCTTCCTGCCCCTGACCAACGAGCGGAACCTTGCCAGACGCCCGACTGACCGACGACTCGGCCATTTGGATCATCGTCCCGGCCTACAACGAGGCGGCTCGCATCGACCAGACGCTGGCGCCGCTGTGCCGCGCGTTTTCCAACGTGGTCGTGATCGACGACGGCTCGACGGACGCCACCGCCGAGATCGCCGCCAGATCGCCCGTTTGGGTTCTGCGGCATTTGATCAATTCGGGGCAAGGCGCGGCGCTACAGACCGGCATTGATTTCGCCCTCCGGCAAGGCGCCGGCATTATCGTGACGTTTGACGCCGATGGTCAGCATGACGCCGGCGACGTGCTTCGCTTGGTGGAACCGATTCGCCGTCGAGAGGCGGACATCGCGCTGGGATCGCGATTTTTGGGCAAGACGATCGACATGCCTTGGACGCGCCGCGTGATGCTGAAAGGCGCCGTCTGGTTCACTCGCTTCTTTTCGCAGATCGCGGTGACTGACACGCACAACGGATTCCGGGCTCTGTCGCGCAAGGCGGCCGAGACTATCCGGATCACCCAGAATCGTATGGCGCATGCGTCGGAGATCCTGGACCAAATTCGCGAGAATCAACTCCAGTTTTGCGAAGTGCCGGTCACGATTCGTTATAACGTGGCGACCTTGGAGAAAGGGCAAAGTAATTCCGCGGCGATGAAAATCGCCGCCCAATTTCTGCTGGGGAGGCTTGTGCGGTGACGCCGTTTCAGTGGATTGCGATCACGTTCATTATCGGCGCGGCCGGGTACGAACTCGTAATTATCCGCCAGCAGCGTTCGGTGAGGCTGTTTGGGTTGTTTCGCGGCGTGATTTGGTTTGCCGCGGCGCTGGCGATCTTGTTCCCCAATCAGATCGGACGGTTAGCGTCGTTGGTCGGAATCGGCCGTGGCGCCGATGTGATTCTCTATTCGTTCGTGCTGGTCTTTCTGGCGACCACTTTCTATTTCTACTCGCGCTATTTGCGATTGCAGCGTCAGATCACCGACGTCGTTCGCTACATGGCGATTCAGGAAGCGACGCGCGGTACGGAAGAGCAGACGCTGGAAGAAGTCTAGATCCAGGTCGAACGAAACGGCGGCGTCGAGCACATGGACAGTCTGAAAATTTCCCCCGCCCAGTGGCGCAACGTTGGATTCTCGTTATTGCTGACGCTGGTCGTCGCCATCGCCTACGGCAATAGTTTTCGCGGCGAGTTCGTATTGGACGACGCCGCCTACTTGGATGTCGAGCAAGATCCGGACCTGACGAACCTGTTGGGAAGAATCTGGGCCGTCTTGTCGGGACGGGTTCGCTCGGTTGGAAGTCTCGGGTTTACGCTTAACTATTGGTTGATCGGCGAATCGCCGGCGGCGTTTCATGTCGGTAACTTTCTCGTTCATCTGGCGACGGCGCTGCTGCTGTTTGACCTGGTGCGACGTCTGCTGGCGGCGCCCTACTTTCAAGATCGCTATACGCAGGTCGCCGCGCCGCTGGCGTTTTCGGTGGCCGTGATCTGGGCGGTACATCCGCTGGCGACGATGGGGGTGACCTATTTGATTCAACGATTCGAATCACAGGCGGCCTTGTTCTATCTGCTGACGCTTTACTGTGTGACGCGGAGTTGCTTGACCAACAACTGGCGCTGGGCGCTGGCGGCGATCTTTGCGAGCGGGCTGGCGATGGGAACCAAGGAGACGGCGATCTCGGCGCCATTGATTGCGATCGCCATCGACCGAGCGATGTTTTCCGCCAGTTGGAGCGAAACGCTTCGCCGGCGCGGTTGGGCGTACGCCGGAATGCTGTTGGTGACCGCCTACTTTGGCGTGAACTTGCTGCCGGCATTTCAAACTGGAACCACGCTGCATGCTTCGGTCACGGGACTTGATCAGGTGACCCGGTGGGAGTATCTCTGTACCGAATCGCAGGTGATCACGCACTACCTGCGACTGGCGGCGTTCCCGTATCCCCTTTGTTTCGATTACCAGTGGCCGATTGCGCGTAGCTTCAGTCAGTATGCGGCGAGCGGAGCCTTCGTCGTGGCGCTGTTGGGGCTGACGTTTTATTCACTGTGGCGGCGGCCGCCGATCGGCGTGGTCGGACTGATGTTTTTTTTCGTGCTCGCGCCGTCGTCCAGCTTCGTGCCCATCGCCGATCCGGCGTTTGAGTATCGGATGTACTTGCCGCTGGCCTGCGTGGTGTTGTTGGCCGTAATGGCTGGCTACGAACTGTGGAGTCGCTTTGGTAGTGCGAACGGCTGGGGCCGGTACGTGCCGATTGCAGCGGTCTCTATCATCACGATCGGGTTCGTCGGCATGACGCTGCAGCGAAATCGGATCTATCGCACCGCCGAGACCGTCTGGCGTAGCGTCGTCGAACTGCAGCCCGATCATATCCGGGCCAATCACAACTTGGCGAAGATCTTGAAGGATACCGGTCGAGTCGACGAGGCGATCGCGATTCTAGAAAACTCTCGCCAGCGGGTCTTGGGGGATCCCGCAGCCGCCGGTGCGCTGGATGTCGAGCTTGCCGAGATCGCCGTTTGGCAAGGCCGACTTGCCGAGTCGCAATCTCGGTTTCGCCTGGCGATTGACGGCTTCGCAGAGATCGAAAACCCGAGCAGCGAAGTCCTGCGGCGGAGCGCCGAAGCTCACATCGGCTTGGGGGCGGTGCTGCAGCAAGCGGGCGACCATGCGGCAGCGGCGGAAATGTTCGTCACCGCGACCGAGTTGCGTCCAGGGCTTTATCCGCAAGCCAACGGAATGGCCGGAATTTCTCTGCGCGAGGTAGGGGATTTGGAGGTTGCGGAGCGCCAGCTGCAGCAGGCCGTTTCGCGATCCGGACCTGATCAACCGTGGCCGAGAGAACTGGCGATCGTCCAGTTTTTGCAAGGAGACCTGCAGGAAGCGGCCGGCGCGTTTGAGCTTTGGCTGGCAGAGCATCCCGACGACTACGAGATCATGTTGCGATTGGCCTGGCTCCGCGCAGCAGCTGAACAGGATGATGTGCGCGACCTTACAAAAGCGAAACGGCTGATCGAAACGTTGCTCGTTCAACTCGGACCACAGTTGCCATTGGTTGATCTTGCGGCTACTGTTTTTGCAGCAGAAGGCAACTACGCCGAAGCGACGCGTCTCTGCGAATCGGCGATCGCTCAGCAACGCGCCATGGGGGTCGATCCTGCGGCGCTGGAAGCTCGATTGGAGCTCTTTGAAAACGAACGTCCGTATCGTTCGGCGCGGCCTGGAGAGCTGTATTGACGTCTTCTCGTTCTTTTTGGGGAGAAGGCGGCGGAGAGTTTGCTCAGTCAAGTTCGCTTCGCTAATCGGCGACGCGAGCCTTAAGGTCTGGCGAAGCCATTTCGCCCTAATCGCGCAAGATTTTGCGAAACGTGCGAGAAGCGGTCGACTCTTGCAGCGACGTTGACTAATATCGGCACGTCGAGTGATCCACGCGAATTAATCGCCGCGATTGCTCCCCGATCTTAATTCCTCCCCCCTCTTCTCTGATCGGAGTTGGCATCTATGTCTCTTCACCAAATTGCGTCGCTAGTGCGACGTATGGCGGGACGCACTGCGCAGTCGAAGCGTCGTCGGACCGAAGGCATTCTTCCCCAAGTTGATTTCCTCGAACGTCGCGAAGTGATGGACGCTTCCGGCGATTTTCCGGCGCCAATCGCCGATCCCAACGATCCGTTCGCCGTCGAAGATAGCGCCGGAATTCAATCGTTGGGATTTACCGGCGATGCGATCACGGTCCTCGATAACGGCGACTACGTCGCGGTCTGGATCGACGAGAGCACGCCGGGCGAGTACTCGATTTACTTGCAGCGCTACGAAGGCGCGCGGGCCGGCGATCCGCTCGATCCGCTGCGTACCGACTCTGGAACGCCGGATGGTGCGCCGGTCTTGCTGAAGACGTCGCAGTTCCAGATCGATACGGTTCAGGTTCAAAGCAATGTGGCCGGGCAATTGGTCGTCGGCTGGCGAGAAGTCAACGGCGGGCAAATGCCGCTGCGGATGCAGCGGATTGACGACGACGGCTCGATGATCGGCGGCGAAGTGGTCGTTGGCTACCAGATCGCCAACGAGCCGACCTTCGATCTGAATGACGCCGGGCAAATCGTCGCCGTCTGGAGTCAGAACAACGTCGTATCAGGCGTCGCGTTCGACACCTTCTACTTCGATGAAACGACCACGACCGGGATGTCCTTCGCCGTTCAAGCGAGCCAATCTTCGGCCGTTGGGCAGGAAGTTGCGCTCGACAACAGCGGGCGGTTTATCGTCGCTTGGGCGACTGGCAACGGTTATCAGGTGCAGTATCGCCGGTTTGACATCACCACCGGCGGCGTCGCTGCGGTCGACGCTCAAGAGATCGCGATCACCAATCCCTCGTCTTACAATATCGTCCGGTATTTCTCGCCGGACGTGGCGGTTAATGACGCGGGCGAAGTGGCGATCACTTACACGCGGCGCGTCACTTCGACCTCGTACTATGCGGCCCGCGATAATCGCGAAGAGATCGTCGTGCAGGTCTTCTCCGGATTTGGCGGAACGATGACGCCGGCCTCCGGCACGGCCGCATTGCCGGCGACGTTGCCCAGCTTCGGCAACGAAATCATGGTGACCGGTTCCGACGTCAACGGCAGCGCCGGACGGCAGCGGTTCGCTCGGATCGATATCGACTCGGCCGGCAACTTTGCCGTCGGCTATCAAGAGTCGCTATCCACCGGCGCCCAAGTCAGCTTCTATCTAGCGCAGTATGCGAAAGAGTTCTTCAACGGGGCTTGGGTCGGCTACACGAAAGCGGCGAGCGACGTGGTCGGCGTCTCGGACGATTATGAATCGGGCGCAGCGCTCGACTTCAGTCTGTCGATGAACGATCGCGGCGATATCGTGACCTTGTTCACCACCGGCGTCGAAACGCCCGGCGGCGACGAGGTCGACGTGTATGCCCGTCGGTTGGGTTTCCAATTGCCGCAAGATCCTGACAACCCGACCGAAGATCCGCCGAGCGTGATCTTTACCGAGGAGGAAGTGATCGGATATGGCGGCGGTCAGCAGGATCAAACTCCGGACGGGTTGGCCATCTCGGAAGATGGGGCCAAGCTGACGCTGACCGGAAATGCCTGGAAGCAGGTGCTCGGCACGTTTGTAATTACCGAGTTCACGATCCTCGAGTTCGATTTTGACCTGATCAGCGAAGGGGAAATTCACGCGATCGGCTTTGATGTCGACGATGACTTGGCTCCCAACACCATGTTTCGCGTCGCCGGTACGCAAGACTGGGGGATCGACGTTCGGTCGTTGGTCGTACCGGGGACTTCCAAGGTGCGGATTCCGGTCGGTCAGTTCTACACCAGCACGACCGAAGATCCGTTTACCCGTATTGTGCTGATCAATGATGACGACGCCAATTTCGCGGCGGAGTCTTCGTTCTCCAATATTCGCCTGTTCGAGGAGATTCCGACGACGACGGTCAATATTGGCGGCGCCGACGTCACGGCGAACATCTCGTCGTATGGTGGAGCGCAGGATCATGCGATCAACACGGTGACGATCGATAGCGAAACGAACTCGATCACCGTCGAGGGGAACTCGTGGAAGAAGATCGATTTGCCGGAAGATATCGTGATCTCGGCCAATACGATCCTGCAGTTTGAGTTCGACGCCGAAACGTTGGGCGAGATCCACGCGATTGGTTTCGCGAACGATCCGCTGAATATCTCGCCGAGCCAAACGTTCCGCGTCGCCGGTTCGCAAAACTGGGGTATCGACGCGACCGATGTGGATCAACTGCTGGTCGATCATGACAACGATCCGCTGACGCCGGATGTCTTCCAGATTCCGGTTGGTCAGTTCTATACCGGCTCGTTCGATTTCCTGACGATCGTCAATGACGATGACGTTTCGGACGCCGTGAAGGCGACCTTCCGCAACATCAAGATCTTTGACGCGACTCACACGCCGACGATCACCCTGGGCGGCGTCAGCAGCGAAGTTGAGTTGATCAGCTTTGGCGGCAGTCAGGATAAGGCGCCCAGCTATGTGGGAATCGACGGCGATACGATTCGAATCGAAGGGAATGGGTGGAAGGCGCTCGCCTTGGATGGCGTCGTCGAGATTACCTCGACGACGGTCATCTCGTTTACCTTCGAGAGCGATTCGATCGGCGAGATCCATGGAATCGGCTTTGCCACCGCTGCGACGCTCGGCACGGCCGACGCTAGCCATAGTTTCCGAACTGCCGGCTCGCAAAATTGGGGGATCAACGCCACCAGCGATCTTTCGCCGTACATTTCGATCGTCGGCAATACCTGGACGATCGAAGTTGGTAAGTTCTTTACCGGTTCGTTTGACTACCTGACGTTAATTTGTGACGACGATGCTGACGGTTACGCCGTCAGCCAGTTCTCCAATATCACGATTTCCGACAGCTAAGCGGGTTGGGATCGGCTGATTTTTCAAGGCGGGCGGCTCGTTCTGTGAGCCGTCCGCTTTTTTTCTGCGCTGCGGTCTGGCAAAATCGAACGCTCGCGAACCATGCTGCGCGGCTGCGGTTTCCCATTGGCTCGCTTTTGGATTTCGTCACGCGAAGGATCCCTCGATGCCCGATCAACATCAGCAAACGAATCAATCGTTCTACGACCGTATCAGCGGCGCCTACGATTTCATCGCCGACTCCAGCGAGCACAAAGCTCGTGAGATGGGGCAAAACAATCTCGGCTTGCAGCCGGGGGCGCGCGTCTTGGAGATCGGCTTCGGCACCGGCAACTCCTTGATCGATCTGGCGAAGTCAGTCGCACCAAACGGCAAGGTGATCGGCGTCGACATCTCGCCCGGGATGAAGAAGGTGGCCGCAGAGAAGATCGCCAAGACCGACGTGGCTGATCAGATCGAACTACACATCGGCGATGCTCGGAATCTTGACTTTCCTCCTGACAGCTTTGACGCAGCTTTCATGAGCTTCACGCTCGAGCTATTTGACGAAGGGGACATTCCGCTGGTGTTGAAAGAACTGCTTAAGTCGCTGAAGCCGGGCGGTAAGATCGGCGTCGTTTCGATGGCGACCGTCAAGACTGGGGACAAAGCGAGCGTGCTGGAGAAGACCTACATCTGGATGCATCAGCACTTCCCGCACATCGTCGACTGTCAGCCGATCGATGTGGTGACGCTGGTCGCCGACGCTGGCTTTGAGATCGAAAAAGAAATCGACATGGAGATCTGGTCGATGCCAGTTCGCGCAGCCATTGGTGTGAAGCCCGCCTAGCAGTCCGTTGATTTTCTCGACGGACTGCGTGATCGCAGGGATGCGATCCCAAAATAGCGACGTAAGTCGTTATTTTGCGAGCCGCGAAGAGCTACGCTCTGAGCCTGGCGAGGTTGGAAAATGCCACGATGGTATTTTTCAACAGGCAGCCAAAGTAGGTGCGAAAAAAAAAGCGACGGCGACAAATGTCGCCGCCGCTTCGCGTCTTATACTTTGGATTCCGCGGAACCTACGACGTAACCGCCACGTGCTCTTCCCACGTAATTTTCTCGTGGTTTTCCTCTTCGCTCTTCTTGGTGAACAGCGAACGAACCGCTCCCTTGACGCCGCGGGAGTGATGTTTCCAATACTCGGCTTCGTGGACGTCAACGCGAATCAGCGCCAAGTCGGACGTTTCGGGACCGTCTGGGAACCAATCATTGAGGTGATCATTCCAGAGACCTTCGATTTTCTTCCGGTCTTTCACGATCTCCGCTTTGCTGGAAAGCGAAACGAAGTCGTCGTGGGACGGAGACCCGTAGCAAACGTTGACCTGGGGATTGGCGGCGATTTCCTCGACCTTCGGGTCATCGGCGTTCGTCACGAACCAGATGTCGCCGTCGAACTAATGTCCAGCGGTGCACATCGGGCGGCTCCGCAGGTTTCCGGAGCAATCGACCGTGACGAGCATCGCGTGACGAATGTCGTCGATCAGTTCGCGAAGCGTTTCAATGGCAAGTTGTCGTTCTGATTTGTCGGTCATGGCGATCTCCTATGATTACGAATTTTTCAAAGCCGCGGACCGTCCCGGATAACTCTACAGGCCGTGCGGCGGTATAAGTGGTCAGTGCTATAGAAATAAGTTGTCGCAACATGCGTGCCGATTGGCGACTTCGCGGGCATACGCGGTAAAAACGATTCAATCCGCGGTCTCCTAACCCTAAATGTGGAACCTGAGCATCCCCGCTGAACGCTGCGCGACCAACCGAAGCGACGAGCACGCTACAATCTCCAAAGAATCCTCATCTTCCGCCGCAAGGGCCAATCCAATGCAAATCGCAGACCTACTGGCCAGTGTGCCGTCGAATCTGCCTGAAGAGTTGCTGGAGACGTTGCTCGAAACCGATTCGGTGCGTATCGAGCGAATCGTTTCGCACGGACATGTTTCAGAGCCAGGTTTCTGGTACGACCAGCAGGAGCATGAATGGGTGTTGCTATTGCAAGGCGCCGCTCGCTTGGAGATTTCGGAACAGTCGCAGCCGATTGAGCTTCATCCTGGCCAAGCGGTCTTGCTGTCGGCGCATCAGCGACATCGAGTCGCCTGGACGACGCCCGAGGAACCGACGGTCTGGCTGGCGATCTTTTTTCGCTAGACGAGCCAGTAATCGGACGACGCTACCGGGCTGGCTCTAACTGAACTAGCAGCCGTTCTTCGCCTGGATAGGAAGGAATCTCTGGGGCCTCCTCGCGTCGGCCGCCACCAACGATACCAGCGGCATAAAACGTCGTTTCGATTTCATGGTACGGAGATCCGAAGAAATGGTGCTCGCCGTCAGCAATGACGACCGGCAACGTAATACATGCACAGTGCCGTTGCTTCGGCTGATCATCCGCAAGACGGTAGTGCGCAACTCGAACCCAATAAAGTGGCGACGGTGTGATGGTCGCGTTGCCAAACTCGGCTGGCCGCTGAACGATGTCCAGCGTCGTCCGTTCGCCCGAGGCCGCGGGGCGGACCAATGCCCAGGTAATCGCTTGCCGCGTCAATTGGCATGCTGGCGCGCCCCCTTCGCACGGATCGTTTAGGTCGGGGCGGACCTCCTCGACCCAGGCGATCAAGTGGTGGACCTGTTGAGGATCACCAGATTCTTGGGCGGTTCGATAGGCGGCGAACAACTCGGCGGAAGATTGTGGTCCGCGAGCCCCGCATCCTCCGGCGGCGGCCAGTACAGCGAACAGAAGTCCGCTGATGAGAAGTCTCGACATCGGTTTGCTCCTCCCCAAGGGGCTGGGGTTTTGAAGCCGCCTATTGGAATTTCCCTGGATGAATATTTGCGGAGCCGGGAATGAGAAAACGAGGTGCAAACATTTGTCTCCAAATAACTCTTACCCTTAGATCAAGAAATGCTTCCTTCAAGGTGGGGCTCGCTTCCGCTGTCACTGAGATCGCCCCAACTTCAAGCTCAAATAAGGAGCTGTTGGAGGAATGGTGGCCCATATCCCTTGTTTAAGGCAGGGATCCCTCTAAAATACATGGGTTATTTGCTAATTGCGAAATTCCCTTCTTTTCTCACTGAATGAGGCCCTGTTCTATGACTCGGAAACGTGGATTCACGTTGGTTGAACTGTTGGTCGTGATAGCCATTATCGGCGTGCTTATCGCCTTGCTATTGCCGGCTGTGCAACAGGCCCGTGAAGCGGCGCGGCGAATGGCCTGCAGCAACAACATGAAGCAGATGGGACTCGCGTTACATAACTATCACGATACGTTCGGAACGCTGCCGCCGGTTTCGGTCGCCCGACCTGGTAACACGTACCACGGCCCTTCCGCCTTCGTGATGGTGTTGCCGTTCATTGAGCAAACGAATCTCTACGATCAAATTAAGACCGCTTCGAGCAACTTCGGCGGTACGTTCTGGCTAGGTTCGAGCGGCGCTGCTGCGCTGCGAGGTGTGATGGACGGTCAAGCTGTGGAAGCTTATTGGTGTCCATCGAGCCCGCTGGAACGCTTCCGCGTTACTTCTACGTCGTACCCAGAATTGATTCCGCAGACCGACTACGTGCTGATGTCGGGCAGCGATTTGCATTCGACGACCGACACCAACGCCAGCGCCGCGAGCAGCTATTCCGACGGCGGCGTTTTTCGCAATCAGGTTGGCGTCAAAATTCGCGACATCACCGATGGCACTTCCAATACCTTCGCCGTCGCCGAGCAGTCGGGCTTTACGACCGACGGAACGAACATGCAGTTTGACGCTCGCTCGGCGCCGTCGAGCGGTTGGGTGATGGGGTCGAAGTCGCAGTTGCGACCGACCGGAACGGCCGACTCCTGGTCAGCGGACGATCGCTGCTGGAACACGACGACGCTGCGTCAGGGGATCGGCACGAAGATTATTGGCGGCGGCTGGGCCAAAGGAGAGGCCTGCAACAAACCGGTTCAATCGGCGCATCCTGGCGGCACGCTGGTCGTCGTTTCGGACGCCTCGGTTCGATTCCTCCCTTCGACGACCGATCTGACCGTCGCCAAGCGACTGGCCGATCGAGACGACGGATACGCGGTGCAATTTCCGTAACGCCTGCAGACCGCGAAAGGAACGAACAAGATGGCCAGAATGTTGGTTTTGTTGCCGCTGCTGATACTGGTCGGCTGCGGCGAATCGGACGGAGTGAAACGCCTGACGGTGACCGGCACGGTCACCTTCCAAGGAAAGCCGCTCACCGACGGCGGGATCTCGTTTGAAGATCCGACGACCGGCTATGCCGCCGCCAGCCAGTTCCAAGACGGCGCCTTTCAGGTGCAACTGCCGGTGGGCGAATACAAAGTGATGATCGAGCCGACGATGGTTGAAGTCCCCTCGCGAGACGGCAACTCGCCCCCGTCGCAACGCCCTTCGGTCGATCTGCCAAGAAAGTACTTCTCCGCCGCGACTACCGATCTAAAAGCGAAGGTCGCGGACGATTCGACCAACTTTGCGTTCGATCTGAAGAAATAGCGTTCGCCGCACGTGAAGAGCCTGCTGCGAACTGCCAGTCACCGGCGATCTGATCGCCTCGAGATACCAGGCGTACAGTCCCACCCCGGTAATGACGCCGCCGACCAGGCCGTAAAACTGCTGGGACCCGCTATTGGTCGCCAGCGCCGAACCGGCGAAAATGATCGAGCCCGCCAGCACGATGATCGAAGCGGAAACGATGTGCATCAGGGCGTGTCCTGTAGATTCTTCGCCAGTAAATCAAGTAGCCGAGGCGGGGCTCGAACCCGCACGGTGGTTTCCCACCACAGGATTTTAAATCCTGTGCGTCTGCCAATTTCGCCACTCGGCCGTGGTGCGGGATTGGAGGTCCCGGGCGCTCTCTGGATCCGACGGCGACTTGCTTGGCGGCCGCGCTGACTTGGCTTGCGCCGTGGGAAAATGTCGGAAGGTGTCGCTATTCTGGCGATCCTGGGCAATCGTCACAAGTATAGGCAGCGAATCAACTTTCCTTTCGTAAACCTGGCCCCAGTGCGGGTTGTACGGTTGCGGTGGTCCCCTCGATCTGCCGATAAGGGAATAGCAAACTGGCGGTTACGAGGCCGCAAATTCTCGCTAAACTATCCGCTTTCGCAGGCATTCGCTATTGGGGGCGACAGGGATGCTCACGCTGATCGCGCAAAACTATGGATTTCTGCCGACCCGTGGTTCGGTGATGCTCGACTTCGTCTTTCTGGCGATGTTTGGGGTGATCGTCATTATGGGGGCCAGTATTGGGCTGGTTCGCTTTCGGCGAATGTACAATCTGCACAAATGGCTGCAGATCATTCTCGGCGTGGTGCTGCTATTGGCGGTGCTGGCGTTTGAGGTCGATATGCGGTTTTTCACCAACTGGCGAGAACTGGCCGAGCCGTCGCCGTACTACGCTTCGGGAACGGTCGACTGGAGTCTCTACATTCACTTGGCGTTCGCCATTCCGACCCCGCTACTCTGGGTCTACGTGATCGTGATGGCGGTTCGCAAATTCCCGGCGCCGGTCATGCCCAACAGCTACAGCGATACGCACAAGTTCTGGGCCCGGATCGCGGCGATCGGAATGACGATGACTGCGGTGACGGGGTGGATCTTTTACTATTTGGGGTTTGTGGCAAGCTAAGAAAGCGGAAAGCGGAAGAAGAGTTGGGCGAAGCCGATGTTGGCGTTCTCTCTCTCTTTTCCGCTCTCCGCTTTTCTTCTAGGTGGCGGCAGCCGGTTTGGCCGCTTTCCAGCAGATGCGATTGACCGCGTCCAGGATCGCCAGGACGGTCGACTCGACGGTATCAGTCGAGACGCCGCGACCGCGGAAGATCGAACCTTCGTGCTCGATGTCGACGGTCACGGTTCCTTGCGCATCGCGGCCCAAGGTGGCGCTGCGGACCTGGAAGTCTTTGCAGTTCAGCTTGACGCCGGTGATCCGTTCGACCGCCCAGAAGGCGGCGTCGATCGGGCCGTCTCCTTCGGCGACTTCGGCCGAATGCTCTTCGCCGGCATGCTTCAGCGTCATTTTGACGTTCGGCTGGCGTTTGGTGCCGGAAGAAACCTCGAGCGAGACGAGCGACCATTCCTTGGTCAGATCGCTGCCGCGGATCTGTTGTTCGCAGAGGGCCGAAATATCGCCGTCGTAGATATCCTTCTTCTTGTCGGCCAACTCTTTGAACTTTTCAAAGACGACCTGCAACTGCTCGCCGCTGAGGTGATAGCCGAGCCCTTTCGCCCGATCGGCCAACGCGGCGCGGCCGCTATGTTTGCCGAGCACCAGGTCGGTCTTGGCGAAACCAACGTCTTCGGGACGCATGATTTCGTAGGTGGTCGGCTCTTTCAGCATCCCGTCTTGGTGAATGCCGGACTCATGCGCGAACGCATTGCGACCGACGATCGCCTTGTTGCGCTGCACCTGCATGCCGGTGACGCTCGATACCAAGCGGCTGGTCGGGACGAGACGCTCGGTGTTGATGCGGGTATCGACCTTGTAGTAGTCGTGGCGAGTCCGCATCGCCATCACGATTTCTTCCAACGCACAGTTGCCGGCTCGTTCGCCGATGCCGTTGATCGTACATTCGATCTGACCGGCGCCCGCTTCGACGGCGGCCAAACTGTTGGCGACCGCCAAGCCCAGGTCGTTGTGGCAGTGAACCGCAATGACGGCGTCGCCGATGTTCGGTACCCGATTGACCAAGTCGCTGATGACGCGACCCATGTGGGTTGGCGTGGCGTAGCCGACGGTATCGGGAATGTTGACGGTGGTGGCGCCCGCTTTGATCGCCTCTTCGACGACGCGGCAGAGGAAGTCAGGCTCGGTTCGAGCGGCGTCTTCCGGCGAGAATTCAACATCGTCGCAATAGCTGGCCGCTCGCGAGACTCCTTCGATCGCCCGGGCGGCGATTTCGTCGGGGGTCATCTTCAGTTTGAACTCGCGATGGATCGCGCTGGTAGCGAGAAATACATGGATCCGGGGAGACTTGGCGGTCTTGAGCGCTTCCCAGGCCCGGTCGATGTCACGCTCGTTGCAGCGAGCCAAGCCGCAGATCGTGGCGCCGCGGATGTTGCTGGCGATTTCATGAACCGCTTCAAAGTCGCCGGGCGAGGCGATCGGGAAGCCGGCCTCGATGATGTCGACTCCCAGGTCGACCAGCGCCTGGGCGATCTCCATCTTCTCGGGCAAGTTCATGCTGGCGCCGGGAGATTGCTCGCCGTCGCGGAGCGTGGTGTCAAAGATCTTGATGGTGCGTTCGTTGGACATGGTATCTCGGTAAACCTGACGTAGGTGGATATTCTAATAATGTATCGAATCGGCGGGCCGGCCGGGCGCCGGCGCGGTTAGCAGCAGGCCGCCGCGACCGCCGAAGCGGATGGCGTCAGGGTTAAAATGGGTAAACATTAGTCGTGAATCCAATAAAAAAGCCCCAGGTCCTGTTTGGGGGCCTGGGGCTTTTGATCAATTTGGTTTGATGCAAACGCTGCGTACGCTTTCCCCTACGGCCGAAGACCGGCTAGTAGTAGGAGCGGTAATAGCGAAATGCAGGGCATCGGGATTTTCTATTGGTTTTGGGCTACAAAAGTAGTCAAGCTTCTGTACGGACTGTAGCTGCGCCACAAGGTTCAGTCAACCGGCAACCCCCGGGACCAGCGGCCCCAAACCGCGAATTCACAAGACCTTAAGACTTGTTCGGCGGTGCGGGAAACCCTATTTTTCGCAATCCGGAAGGTGATAGCAGGCCAAATCAACCTAGGATTGCTGGCGAAGCGGGCGATAGAATTATCGCCACGGTAGAAGGAAACAGGAAGGAGCTTCCCGCGTGCCGGGCGATTCCATAGATCTGAGCAGCGATCCCAATCCGCGCCCGGCGTCTGCGCCAGCTGGCTCGAAACGCCGCGATTTTTTGGGGATTCAGTTCTCCTGCTGCAGCATCTACGTCCGGATCTACAAAAATCGGGAAGGGACCCACTACGAGGGAAACTGCCCCAAGTGCTATCGCGCGGTCCGATTTGAAATTGGTTCTGGAGGAAGCGACTCTCGCTTCTATACTGCGTATTGAACGACTTTCGCCGATTGCGTACTATCTGCCGCCGCCCAAGATTGGGCGACGCCCAGAATTTCGCCAGCTTTCGTCCGACAAGCGTCCGCGCAATACAGCCTTATGATGGATTTTGAAGTTCAGCGGTGCACACGCCGCTGTGCTGCGACAGATCGAGAGCTTTCGCCAGGAGAAACGATATACTCGGTCCTGGTTCGAGATGGCGCCGAGGTTGTGCGCCAAGACTATTCTACCGAAGCCTGGGAAGGCGCTCCGGAAGGCGCCGTTGGCTGGTGGAAGTCGGAGTTGCCCAGCGGCAAGTCGCGCGGCCCCGATTGGGCGCCCAGCGACGTGATGCTCGACTACTTCGAAAGTCTGGCCGAAGATCCGACCAAAGAAGACGTCCGGTACGTAATGGCGCTGTTGATGATCCGCCGCAAGATTTTGCGGCTGGAGGATGCCGACGGAGAAGGGGAGGGACCAGAGAAACTGCTCGTCTACAGCTCGAAACGCGAGATGCAGTACGAAGTGCCAGTTGCCGATCCCAGTGCGGCGAGGATCGCCGAGATACAAACCGAAGTTGCAAAGTTACTCGATTCGGCGGCGTAGCGCCGTCGAGCGAAAGGCATGGAAGCCGTGTACGCGAAAACCTTCTGGCTGCTCTTATGGAGTGGTCTTCTCTGCATGTCGATGGGCGCGGGATGCCCTTCCATGCTACGGCCGATGCCGGTCAACAATGCGCCGATCGCCTTCGCCACCGAGCCGACCCTGGATCAGCTGATCGCCCAGGTTAATGGCAACACCATGCGAGTGCAGACGGCGGAAACGACTGGCTCGACCATTTCGATCCATGGCCTGCCGGCAATTCGGGCGAACATCTCGATGGCGCCGCCGCGCAACTTTCGCCTGACCGGCGAAGCCGCTTTGATGGGCCAGGTGCTCGACTTTGGCAGCAACGACGAAGAGTTTTGGGCTTGGACGACCGCCGACGGTTGGCCGGGGCTCGTCTATTGTCGTCACGATCAGTACCAATACAGTTCCGCCAGGCAGCTGTTGCCGGTGGAACCAACCTGGATCTCTCAGGCGATGGGCCTGGTCTACTTCGAGCCGGGAGGCAACCACCAGGGACCGTTCCCCACCACGGACGGCAACCTCGAGGTTCGTACGATCGTCAACAGTCCCAGCGGCACGATCACCAAAAGCACGATCATCGACAAGACGTACGGCTTTGTGCTGCAGCAACATGTCTATGATCAGGCGGGCAACACGCTCGCCTCGGCGCTCGCATCGGCTCATCGCTTTGATCCGACGACCGGCGTATCGATGCCGCACCGCATCGACTTGAAACTGCCGCCGGCACAGATGGAGTTCACGATCAACGTCTACGACTATCGGATCAATCAGCCGATGACGTCGGGCAACGTCTTTGTGAAGCCGCAGCGCAGCGACGCGCGAGCGATTGACCTAGCCAACATGAACCTGCAGATGATGCAGCCAGGCGCCGCTCCGCCGACCGGCGCGACGAACGTTTCGCCTGGCTTTATCCCCGCGGGCGGTAATTACCAGGCTCAGCCGCAGCCCGGCTATCAAACGCCGTCGCAATCGCCTTACCAGGTTCAGCCCTACAATCAGATGCCGCCGCAGTCGGGCGTGCCGGTGAACACGATGCCGCGGCAACCGGCGGTCAACTACTTGCCGCAGGCGCAGTACGATACGCCAAAGATGCGGGGCTTTGACGTGCGGCGGTAGATCGCAGAGTCACGGTGACAGATCGATTCGCCCGGTGTTGATATTCTGCGGTTTGGCGTTGATGTAGTTAGATGCCGAATTCCTGCAGTTTGGCGATCGCCATTTGGACGATGGAATAGTCCTCGCCAAAATCCTCCATCTGCCGCTCGATCTCGTGCTGGATTACGTCCGCCGGAAAATCGGGGGGTTGGACATCCAGGTAGCACTTGCCAAAATCTGGTAGGTAGGGTGGTCGGACGACGCTCATCTCGATGACGCGAAGCGATTCGTGGTAATATTGCAATTCCGGTATGGCGAAAATGCTTATGCGAAAGCAGCCTGTTTCCGCAAGGCGTTGGTAACAGCCAAGCTCATTCCGGAATTGACGCTCTCGCTGAAAAACCTTTACGGCAGATAAGACATTCGTCTGAAAGACGGAACCGTCCGTACCATGCCCCAAGCGGTTTTCGATTTTGATGCCTCGCAGTGCCGAATAGCTCTGAATCGTTTCTTCCAAGGAATTTTCCATGAGTACGCTTTCACGTGACGGCAGCCATTCGGCAGTTGTGGAAATTCGACTCGAAATTTCAGGCGAGGTAGTGGAAGTAGCTCAGGCAAGCGAGACCTCATTGATTCTATGCGAACCGTTGGAGATCGCTCAGCCATGCTATGGCGTCGTTTTCGTCACGGTTGACGGTGAAGAGTTTCGCCGAGATGTATTTTTCTACGAAGGGATCTCGAAATCTAGCCTGCGAGCATCCTATAGGTTGGAAGCGGAAAAAGTGTAGTTGTCACCGCATTCTAGCTTCCCCCGCTTGGCTCTATTATCCTGGGAAGAACTCAAGCCCACCTTGTTCCCCTCGGAGCCCCGCCCATGTCTCGTTTTTGCTTTGCGCTGCCGCTGGTGATGTTGTTCGCCGCTTCATTGTCTGCAGCGGATGCCGTTTCTTTGTTTGACGGCAAGACGCTGGATGGTTGGGAAGGGAAGGCGGAATGGTTTCGGGTGGAGGATGGCGCGATCGTCGCCGGTACGCTGGAAAAGTTGATTACGAACAACGAGTTTCTGTGCACCAAACAAGAGTATGGCGACTTTGAGCTTACCTTCGAGGCGAAGCTGGTCGGGCAGGGGACCAACGCCGGGGTGCAGTTTCGCAGTCAGCGAATTCCGAACCACCACGAGATGATCGGTTTCCAGTGCGACATCGGTCGTTCGCCGGCCCGCGTGATTTGGGGGTCGCTGTACGATGAGTCGCGCCGCAAGAAGTTCATGGCGGAAGGACCGGCCGAGGAAGTCGCCAAGATCGTGAAGCAGGGAGAATGGAACCAGTTGAAGGTTCGCTGCGAAGGGGCCAAGATTCAGATTTGGGTTAACGGACTAAAGACGGTCGACTACACCGAAGAGGACGCATCAATTCCGCGAACCGGGCTGATTGGCTTGCAGATCCATAGCGGACCGGCCGCCGAAGCGTCGTATCGTAATTTACGGCTGAAAAAACTATGAGCTACCCCGCAATCGAGTTCTTCTATTTCGATCTCGGCAACGTCCTGCTTTATTTTGATCACGACCTGGCTTGCCGGCAGATGGCCCAGGTTGCCGACGCCTCGGTAGAAGAGGTGCGTGACGTCGTCTTCTTCAGCGGCATGCAGGTTCGCTACGAAACCGGCGAGATCGATACGGCCGGTTTTCACGAATACTTCTGCCAGCGGACTGAGCGGCGGCCTGACATGACGGCGCTCGCCCGGGCGGCCAGTGATATCTTTGAGCCGAATCATCCGGTGATTGAAATCGCGCAGGCGCTGCACGCCCAGTCACGCCGCTTGGGGATCTTGTCGAACACCTGCGCGTGTCACTGGGAGTTTTGCATCGATGGCCGGTATCCGTTTCTCCGCGACTGCTTTGAGCAATATGTCTTGAGCTATGAAGCGAAGTCGATGAAGCCGGACGCAGGGATTTACCGCGCGGCGATTTCGCAGGCTGGGGTCGCTGCGGAGTCGATCTTCTTTGTCGACGATCGTCCGGAAAATGTGGCGGGGGCGCTGGAATGCGGACTCGACGCCGTTCTCTATAGCGGCGCAGACCGGTTACGCGCCGATCTGGTGGAACGCGGCTTTGCGTTGGGTTAGGCCGGTTGCTCCGATTGCGGCGGATACTCATGCGGTTCACTCCAATCGTAGGGGCGCGGTCGCCGAGTAACGCCTGAATTTCGCAGATTTTTGCGCCGTATCTCGAATAATTTCCTACCCTTGGTTGTCTTCCTCCACAACAGGCGACCGCCAGAGTGCGCGGTCCCAGGGGCAGGCGAAAAGCGATTCGGACCAAGTTGCCGGAATTGCAATTCACGGGAGCGAATGACCGGAATGAACAAGAAGGTGCTTCACGTCGACGATGATCCGCAGATTCTGCGAATCGTCGGTAAACAGTTATCCAATGCTGGATACGAAGTGATTTCTCTGGACCAGCCGGAGAAAGCGATGAAAACTCTGCTCGACAGTTCGATTCGAGTTTGCATTCTTGATATCGAAATGCCGCGAATCAACGGTTTGGATTTGTTGCGGGACATCAAGCAATACGATGGCGGAATTCAGGTCATCATGTTGACCGGTCTCGTCACGCTATCGACGGTGCTCGATTCAATGCGATTTGGGGCCGAAGGCTGCTTGTTTAAGCCGGTTACGGAATTTGAGCCGTTGATCGAAGTGTTGACCGCGGCGTTTGAAAAGAACGAGCGTTGGTGGATCGCCTTGCACGACTTGAAACAACGTCAACTTGCCTAATCCCGTTTCCTGTGCGTACCGGCCCTCCGCCGGAAGATTAGAGCGAAAATGAGTGATAACGACGCCAACAACGAACTTCTGGCAGGCTTCATCGACGAGTCGATGAACGCTATCGGGGAACTGCCGGCGCTGCTCACCGAGTTCAAAAACGACTCGAGCAACGCGGAAGCGGTTCACTCGGTGTTTCGAACTGTTCACTCGATCAAAGGCAACGCCGGTTTCTTCGGCTTGACGGCGATTAAGAAGTTCGCCCACTCGCTCGAAAACGCCCTGGACGAAGTACGCAACCAAAAAACGCCGCTCACCGAAGATCTGTGCCGGGCGTTGATCGAAGGGATCGACTCGCTCGACCAAATGCTGCATGCGGTCGAGAACCAGACGCACAGCGAAACGCTCAGCGAAGCCGATCTGAAACTGTTGGAACAGGTCGCCGTCCTCTCAAAAACCAAAGTCGAAGGTGGCAGCGAAGATTCGGCCGCCGACGCACTGCTGGCCGAACTGCTGGAAATGGCGGAGGAAATGACCGCCGCTGGATTCCCGGAGTCGCTTCACTGGGCCGAGCGACTGCGTGGGCTTGGTCAGGTGTCGACGCCCGAGGCCGCCGAGCAGGCGATCTTGTCGCCGGCTGACATGCTCGCGAACGAATTCGTGATCGGCGGCGTGGAAGCGACGATGACGGTTCGCCGACTGATCGAAATGTTCATCAAGGCCGAGACCGAGCCGTTTGACGATGATCGCTCGACCGCTTTCATCGAAGCGATGGCCGAACTGAAGCTGTGCGCTCGCAATGGCTCCGAAACGGCGCTGCTGAACGCCGTCGACGAAGCCGGCCGAAACTTCAAGACAATCTACGATAGTGGCATCGGCGTCGATTCGATGTTGCTGAGCATCGTTTGGGAGCAGATCGCGCCCGCTTTACAAAGCCGGGCGCCGCAGCCCGAACCGACGCCCGAGCCGGAAGTCGCCGCCCCGCCGGAAGCGGCCGCCCCGAAGTCGCCCGAAGGCGAGTCGGCCGATGGCGAAGCGGCCAAGGAAAAAGGCGCCAGCAGCAAGAAGACCAAGTTCCTGCGGGTCAACGAAGAGAGCATCGATAACTTCCTGGATGACGTCTCCAGTTTGTTCATCACCTGCGAACGGCTGAAAGACATCCAAAGCCGCATGTCGCACGCTGCCGAAGTGCAGGAACTGATCGAAGAGCTGCGGCAGGTCAACATCTCGTTCAGCATGCAGGCCAACGCCTTGCAGAAGAGCGTCGTCTCGCTCCGTCGCGTGCCGATTCGCGGGATGTTCTCGAAGTTTCCGCGGATGGCTCGCAGCCTGGCCAGCAGCCTGGGCAAAAAGCTGGACGTCCATCTGGCGGGCGAAGAGCTGGAAGTCGACAAGTCGCTGCTAGAAGAGCTCGACGCTCCGCTGACGCATATGATTCGTAACGTCGCGGACCATGCCTTGGAAACGCCCGAAGATCGTCAGGCTCGCGGCCTGAACGAAGTCGGCAACCTGTGGCTGGGCGCCGAGATTACCCGTACGCATGTCTTGATCACGATTCGCGACGACGGCCGCGGCATCGATCCCAATCGGCTCCGTCGCAAGGCGACCGAGAGCGGCGCGATTACCGAGGCGCACGCCGAGCGGATGTCGGATCAAGAAGCGATCGAACTGATCTTCCACCCCGGACTTTCGACCGCCGAACAGGTGACCGAAATCTCGGGACGCGGCGTCGGTATGGACGTCGTCCGGACGATGGTTCAAGACAATGGCGGTGAGATCCGGCTCGAATCGACTCTGGACGTGGGGACCACCTTCACGATCGAGATTCCGATTCGCCAAGCGGTTCTGGTGATCGACGGTCTGCTGATCAACGAAGGGGACGAACGATTCGTCGTTCCGTTCGATTCGATCCGCGAAGTGATCGACTTGCCGTACGAAGAGTTGAAAACCGCTGGCGGCGCGCCGGTGGTGACGCTGCGAGGAACGACCTACGCCGCCGTTTCGCTGGCGGAAACGCTCGCTATTCCGCAGCCGGAAGTCAAAAAGAAGAGCGATCGTCTGTCGGCGGTTTTGATGACCAGCAAACAAGGGGACGCCTGTTTGATGGTCGAAAAGGTTGTCGGCAAGCGAAAGGTGGTGGTCAACAGTCTGCAGGACATCTTGCCTGACGTCCGCTCGATCAGCGGCGTCGCCCAATTGGGCGGCGGCGAACTGGCCTTGGTGTTGTCGACGGCCGAAATCGTCCGCACGCTCCGTCGTTAAGACGGACGACGAAAAAAGCCGCCTGGGCGAAAATCCCAGACGGCTTATTCTGTCAACGCGAAGCGAAAACCAGTCGCTTACATGTAGCGATTGAAGAGGTTTTCGAGCATCTCTTGGCGACCACTTTGATTCGCCTCGGCCTCTCCCTTGCCCAGCATGTATTTCTCCAGCGACTTGAGATCATGCTTGCCGGCTTCGATTTCGGCGCCGACGCCGCTTGCCCAACTGCTGTAGCGCTCGGCGACGAACTTGTCGAATTCCCCCTCGGCTCGGATCGCGGCGGCGATTTTCAAGCCCTTGGCGAACGCGTCCATTCCGCCGACGTGGGCGTAGAACAGGTCGAGCGGCTCAAAGCTTTCTCGGCGAACCTTGGCGTCAAAGTTGACGCCGCCGCTGCCGAGGCCGCCGTACTTCAGGATCGACAGCATCACTTCGGCGGTCAGGTAGTAGTTGGTCGGGAACTGGTCGGTGTCCCAGCCCAACAGCAGGTCGCCGGTGTTGGCGTCGATCGAACCGAGGATGCCGTTCATGCCGGCGTATTCCAACTCGTGCTGCATCGTATGCGAGGCGAGCGTCGCGTGGTTGGTTTCCAGGTTCATCTTGAAGTGCTTGTCGAGATCGTACGTCTTCAAGAACGCCAGGCAGTTGGCGGTGTCGAAATCGTACTGATGCTTGGTCGGCTCTTTCGGCTTCGGCTCGATCAAGAATTGCCCCGTGAAGCCAATTTCCTTGGCGTAGTCGACCGCCATGTGAAAGAACTTCGCCAGGTGGTCGAGTTCCCGCTTCATGTCGGTGTTCAGCAGGTTCTGGTAACCTTCGCGACCGCCCCAGAAGACATAGTTCTCGCCTCCCAGCTCCTTGGTGATCTCCAGGCATTTTTTGGTTTGGGCGGCGGCGAAGGCGAACGCGTCGGCGTTGCAGCTGGTCGCCGCGCCATGCATGTACCGCGGATTGCTGAATAGGTTACAGGTGCCCCACAGCAGTTTTACGCCGGTCCGCTCTTGCTCTTCCTTCAGCGCGGCGGCGACCTGATCGAAGATCTTGTTGGTTTCGCTCAGCGAGGCGCCTTCCGGAGCGACGTCGCGATCATGAAACGCGTAGTACGGCGCCCCCAGCTTCTCAATGAACTCAAAAGCGACCCGCGTGCGCTTTACCGCGTTTTCGACGCTGTCGCTGCCGTCATCCCACGGACGAACGGCGGTGCCGGGTCCAAACGGGTCGGCGCCGGTTCCGCGAAACGTGTGCCAGTAGACGACGCTGAAGCGAAGGTGATCGCGCATCGTCTTGCCTTCGATCACTTCGTCTGGGTTATACCAGCGGTAGGCCAACGGGTTTTTCGAGTCAGGACCTTCGTACTGGATCTTGTCGACTTCGGGGAACGCAGACATGTCGGTGCTTCGCTCAAAGATGAAAAGGGCGGGGCGAGTGGTTAGCGTCACGCCAGAGGCGAAACGACGTAGATTTTCCACGCGACGAATCGACTAGAGTGGAAGTGTGCATCATAAAGCGCGATGTAGCGGCGTACAACCGACAGGGGTTCCGCGAACCTAAGATATTTTACAAACGCGATACAAGCACTTGCTTATTGAGCCCGGTTACTCACCGCGACGCCGAGACGAGAATTTGGCCTGCAACCAGTCTCCTAGGCGTGGAGAAATCTGGGCGACGGCAAACAGAATCCGCGCTTTCCAAGGGAGGATGAGATCTTGTTTACGTTGCTCACAACTTTGCAGGATCGAACTTGCCAACCTGTCGGGATCGAGCGCCTTCAGTTTCACCCCAGCGCCGGGCTTCCGCGCTTCCGCGGGCAGATTGTCCATCTGGTGGTCATAGCGGTTGCCGGCGTCCTCGCGAGCGATCGGGCCGGGGCAGACCAGCATCACGTGAACCCCATCGTCGGCCAGTTCTAAACGCAGCTGTTGCGTAAACCCGGCCAGAGCGAACTTGGTGGTGGCGTAAGGGCCGATAAAGCGAGCGGCCTGTTTCGAGGCGAGCGAGCCGATATTGACGATATGCCCCTGGCGACCAGTCAGCAGCGGGGCGAACGCCTGAACGCAACGAATCGCCGTCATCACGTTCAGTTCCCATTGGTGGCGAAAATCGGCCAGTTGGGTTTCGAGCAACTTGCCGCGGGATGAGACGCCAACATTGTTGACCAGCAGATCGATTCCGCCAAACCGCGACTCGATTTCCCGTTCGAGACGTTTGACGTCCTCGTCCGAGGTAACGTCGGCCGTCAGCGGGATCGCCTGGCCGGGCAGCGACGTTAGCTCTTCGGCGGCGGCCGACAGCGCCGCTTCCTCACGCGCGACCAGAACGACGGTCGCTCCCTGGCGGACAAGCTGACGGGCGATCGCCAGGCCTAAACCACGCGATGCGCCGGTGACCAGGGCGACTTTTTCATTCCAATACGGCATCCGGTCGCTGTTTCGCTAAGAGATTCTGGGAGGAGAAACCTTCGCGATGATAACGAAAAAGCCTCGGCAGGCAATTGCCCAACCGAGGCCCGGGGTGTTGCGAGAACGGGGCGTTCTCTCACTACGCAGTGACTTCGTATCCCTTGCGGGCTTCGCGAGCCAACCAGCCGTTGGCTTGCTCGTCTCCTACAATTTGCTCCGATTTTTCGTCCCACTTCACCGTCCGGTCGAACCGCAGCGCGATGTTGGCCAGATGACAGGTCGTCATGGCGCGATGGTGCGAGTAGACGTCGGAGATTGGCTCTTTCCGCGATTTGACGCATTCAAAGAAGTTCGTCATGTGGGCGTTGCCCCGGGCTGGGGTCGATCCCTTGTAGACCTTCTGTATCGCATCTTCCGGCAGCGGGTTCGTCTTGAACTCTTCGACCGGGGCGCCGACCAGCTTGCCGCGGTTAACCATGAAGCGGCCCTTGGTTCCCTCGAACATCACACCGTTGCCAAACCCGAGATCGTTGCACTCGTTGCGAATGACGACTTCGATATCGCGGGGGAAGGTCGCTTTGACGTGAAATTCGGTCGGCGTGTTGTAACGATCGTCCTGCGTCGGCATGCCGTCCTCGAACGGGGTCGGGAACTTCGCCATGATCGGCTCTAGGCTGAGCGGACCGCCGACGCCTTGTTGATCGAGACCCCACTGGGCGATGTCGACATGATGGGCCCCCCAGTCGGTCATCTTGCCGCCAGAGTATTCAAACCACCAGCGAAATTCGTAGTGGCAACGCGAGTTGCCCCAGCCTCCGCCCGGCTTAAAGCGATAGTCGACCAGCGGAGCTTGGCCCAGCCATTTTTCCCAGTTGAGCTGTTTGGGAACTTCGGCGATCGGAATCGGACCGCTGGTGGGCGAGCCGCCGATGGCGACATGCACTTTTTGGATGTCGCCAATGCGGCCCTCATTGATCAGGGCGATCGCCTTCAGGAAAAGCTGCCCCATTTCGCTGCGCTGTTGGGTGCCAACCTGGAAGACGCGGCCGGTCTCTTTGGCGACCTTGCAGATCTTTTTGCCTTCGTCGATCGTCAGCGTCAGCGGTTTTTCGCAGTAGACGTCCTTCCCGGCCTTCATCGCTTCGATCGCGATTTTTGAGTGCCAGTGGTCGGGCGTCACGATCGTCACAATCTCGACATCGTTGCGATCGAGGATCTTGCGGTAGTCTTCGTAGACGTCGACTTTCCGCTCGCGCCCCTGCTTCTTCATTTCGGCTTCGCACCGCTGACGAGCTTTGTCGGCGTGATCGGCGTCGACATCGCAGACAGCGACGACGTCGCCCAACTTCATCGCGTTGGGGCCCACAGCATTCCACCGCGAGCCAGTTCCGATGCAACCAACCAGCGGCCGATCATTGGCCGCGTCCGCTTTTTGTTCGTCGGCGATGACCGGACTGCTGGTCAGAAAATAAGGAACGCTCGCTCCGGCAGTGGCGATGGCGCTCTGTTTCAGAAAGTCGCGTCGGCTTGAGTTACTCACTTGGGAATCTCCGTAGGTGGTCGGATAGACGTAGGCTCATGAGTCTAAGCCGGGGCCGGGCGAGTCTCTAGTTTGGCGGGAAAGTCCTTGCGTCTGTTTGCGCATTTATGGCGAGGCTTCGCTCAGTCTAACCCTTCGGGAACCCGCAATCCAGTTCTTTGCAGGGAATGGCAGATAAAAGTTGTTGAAAAAGCAAATTTCCGCAATTTGCCTTCGTGAAAACGTGAAGCGATTTTCATTTTGAAACCCAGTGCCCTCATTGGGCCGGGGTGATGTAGAAACGGGACGCGTTAAGCCGGGACAATGATCGCCTAAATTCCGTTAACAGCGGGCAGGTGATACTATCCGCTAGTTATGCCGAGAAGAGGGGGATTACGGGGGCTGGAAGCGGCGGTATCCCTAGTCGTCACTTTCTTAGGAATGAACTAGAGTACATCGAATTGATAGGCAACGGTTTCGCATTTTGAAGGTCGTCGATATGTCCGCAGCCCGCTTACTTCCTCAGCGTGCCCGCACCAAAATTGTTGCGACGGTTGGTCCCGCGTGTAACACCCCCGAAATGCTGGAGCAGATGATGCTCGCAGGGGTCGATGTGTTCCGGCTGAACCTCGCTCACGGCGAACTGACCGAACATTCTCGCATCGTCACGACGATTCGCGAGATCAGCGAACGTCTGAAGAAGCCGGTCGCGGCGTTGGCCGACTTGTCGGGCCCGAAGATCCGGCTGGGCACGCTCGTCGAAGATCCGATCTACTGCCAAGAAGAGCAGATGTTCCGCTTCGTGCGCGGCGACGCCGCTAGTGATCCGTACGAACTGGTCTGCAATTACGAACCGCTGATTGACGAAGTCAAAGTTGGCGACGACGTGATGCTGGCCGACGGTACGATCACGATGGAGGTGGTCGAAAAGACCGACGACACGCTGACCTGTGTGGTCGTCGCTGGCGGCATCCTGCGGAGTCGCCAGGGCATCAACCTTCCGGGGACGAAGCTGGGCGTCGAGACGATCACGCCCCGAGATCGCGATCACGTTCGTTGGGCCGCCGAAACCGACCTCGACTACGTCAGCCTGAGCTTTGTTCGCGAAGCGGATGACATTCGCCAATTGCGCGATCTGCTGCAGGCGCACGAGTCGCGGGCCATGGTGATCGCCAAGATTGAAAAACGAGAAGCGCTGGAGAACCTCGAAGAAATCGTCGAGGTTTCCAATGGCGTGATGGTCGCTCGCGGCGATCTTGGCGTCGAAATCGACGTTGCGGAAGTCGCCGCCGCCCAAAAGCGAATTGTCAAAACCTGCACGCGAATCGGTCGTCCGGTGATCGTGGCGACGCAGATGCTCGACAGCATGACCAAGAACTCGCGTCCGACCCGTGCCGAAGCGACCGACGTTGCGAACGCGATTTTGGATGGCGCCGACGCTTGTATGTTGTCGCAGGAAACGGCGGTTGGCGAGCACCCGGTTACCGTCATCAAGATGATGAACCGCATCATGTTGGCGACCGAGAAGATGTTGTGCGACGACCTGTCGCAAATGCATCGCCCCGAAGAAATCGGTCTGGTTCATCCGGTCACGCAAGCGGTCGTTTCCGGCGCCACCCGTACTGCGGATCTGCTGAACGCCAAGCTGATGGTGATGGCGACCCGCACCGGCGGCACCGCCCTGACCAAGGCGAAGATTCGCGACTGCATTCCGACAATCGGCGTCAGCGACTCGAAAGCGGCCCTCCGCCGAATGTGTCTCTACTGGGGCATTATTCCGATCGAAGGGGCGCCGGTGCACAACGGCATCCAACTCCGCCGCTTTATCGACAAATGGGGCGCTGACTTTGGTTTGCTGAAGCCGAATGATCGCGTCATCTTTGTGACCGGCGGCGGCATCATGCAGTCGGCCGAGTACATCGTCGTGGTGCACAAGGTCGAAGCGCCCGAAGGTACCGGCACGTCCGAGTAGCCAAATCGTCTATCGGCGCGTCGTCGTCGAACTGGAATGTCGCATCGCCTGGCGCCAACTTTGAAACAGCTGCCAAGCGAAATGGAAAATCGTCAGACCGCCGATGCCGCCCAGCGCCGCGCCGCTGGCCAGGCAGAGGGCGAAGACGTTGGGTTTCCAGATCTCCTGGGGCGACCAATAGCTGCCGGCGATGACGACGGCGATCGCTCCCAAGATTGCCATGACGGCGGTAACCCCATAACCGAACCTGCTGATGCGGGTCGTCTCTCCCAGTTGCATTCGCGGCGCGTATTCGTCGTCTGACAGCGGATCTTCCTCGGCCTGGGGTAGAGGTTTGGGGCTGCCGGTCCCTCGCCGCTTGAGCCGCGTGCCGACATAATTGCCCGCGACATGGCCAAAAACGGTCAGCGAAAATAGGATCAAAGCCGCTGAGGCGATCGGGCTGACCAATTTCGCCACAGCAAAGGCCGCTCCGAGCAGCGCAATGACAATCCCTAGACCGCGGAGCGAAAACCGCGGCGGCGGCAAATCGGGTTCAGGATCAGTCGCCTGATCAGGAGGTGTACGCGGGCGGATCAAAAATTGGCCATTCCAACGAAGGTGAAAGCATGTCCGGAACTGCTATTGCCGGAATTCTTTCCGTTTGAGAGGTTTAGTGCGAGAAATTTTGTCGTAGAAGCCGCAGAATGTCGATTTTTACGAACAATCGCCGTCGCGATACGTCTAATCATTGTAAGGTTTTGCAGGTCGACGATTTTCGTCGTTGTCAGGCAAGTGAAGAGGCGAGAGAAAAATGTGGACCCTCACTATTTTGGGCGTGATTGTCGTCGTGGCCATTGCCATGACGGTTCATGACCTCTGGCAGACGAAACATGCAATTCTAAAGAATTTTCCGGTCATTGGTCACTTTCGCTACTGGCTTGAGGCGATCGGCCCCGAACTGCGCCAGTACATCGTGACCAGCAACAACGAAGAGCGGCCGTTCAGCCGTGACCAGCGAACCTGGGTCTACGCCTCGTCGAAGCGAGAAAACAACTACTTTGGCTTCGGCACCGATGATGATCTGGAGTCGTCGACCAACCATCTGATTATCAAGCACGCGGCGTTTCCGATTCACGATCCGCATCCTGGCGAGCGCGACTTCGATCAAGAGTTCCGCATTCCCTGTGCGAAAGTGATGGGCGCTTATCGCGGACGTCGTCATGCGTTTCGGCCGAAGAGCGTCGTCAACGTGTCGGGCATGAGCTTCGGTTCGCTCAGCGGTCCCGCGATTGAAGCGCTCAACATCGGCAGCAAGTTGGCTGGCTGTTGGCATAATACCGGCGAAGGGGGAATCAGCCCGTACCATCGTCGCGGCGGCGACTTGATGCTGCAGATCGGTACCGGCTACTTCGGCTGTCGTGATTCCAACGGCAACTTCGATCTCGGCAAGTTCAAAGAGGTCGTGGCCGCGAACCCGGTGCGCGCCGTCGAAATCAAGCTGAGCCAAGGCGCCAAGCCGGGGGTCGGCGGCTTCTTGCCTTCGGCCAAGATTACCGAAGAGATTTCGCGAATCCGCGGCATCCCCCGGGGTCGCGACTGCGCCAGTCCCTCGAACCACACCGCCTTTGGCGACGTCGACCAGATGCTCGACTTTGTCGAGATGTTGGCCGATGCGACCGGCGTGCCGGTTGGCATCAAGGCAGCCGTTGGTGAGATGCACTTCTGGACCGATCTGGCCGAACAGATGGCCCGCACGCATCGCGGCGTCGACTTCATCACGATCGACGGCGGCGAAGGGGGGACCGGCGCCGCACCGCTGGTCTTCGCCGATCACGTGGCGTTGCCGTTCAAGATTGGGTTTGGTCGCGTCTATCGCGAGTTTGTGAAATTTGACGTTCATCACCATGTGGTCTTTAACGGCTCGGGCAAGCTCGGCTTTCCCGAGACCGGCTTGTTTGCGATGGCGCTGGGCTGCGATACGATCTCGGTCGCGCGCGAAGCGATGCTCTCGATCGGCTGCATTCAAGCTCAGCGATGCCATACCGGACATTGCCCCGCCGGAGTCGCGACGCAAAACTGGTGGCTGAAGCGGGGGCTCGATCCGACGCTCAAGTCTTTCCGTGTGGCGAACTACGTGGCGACCTTGCGAAAAGAGCTGTTGCGTTTGAGCCGGGCCTGCGGCGCGGTTCATCCTTCGCTGGTGACGCTGGATCACTTTGACGTGCTGGACGATCGACTGCAGGCGATCGCGGCGACGACGCTGTTTGATCATCGGGCCGAATGGGGACTTCCCTCGGCGGAGGACCAGGCGACGATCCGGCAGATCATGACCGCTCCGCTGAGCGATCGCGATTCGCTGGTCAAGGTGAACGGCAAGCGGCATCGCACGCTCGTCGAATCGGGCGCATAAAAAGATCGCTGTTGAAATGCGGAATTCATTGGCGGCGCTCCCCGTCTTCCGACTACATTGAACGACTTCGTATCCCCCGCTTGGGCCACGGGACGTTCACGTGGAGTCGCCAGAAGTTTCGCCGCCGCGCCAGATCGAATTGAATCAACCGCTGGTGTTGATTGCGGCGGCGCTATGCGCGGGAATGGTGGCGGACCGGGTTTGTTCGTTCGGTCTCTCTTCGCCGCTGGCTCTGATGGCGACCGCGCTGGTGGCCTGGGTTTTCTGTTGGCGAAAGCGATGGGAGATCGCCGGCTCTTGTTGCGTGTTGATTGCGGTAGCGGCGTTTGGCGCTCGCCTGCATGACGCCGCCTGGAATCGGTTCGCCGCCAGCGACATTGCTATGAGCGTCACTGACGTCTCGCAGCCCTTGGCGATAGAAGGGGTCGCGCTTGACTATCCCACTGCGATTCCGGCGACGGCCCATAGTCCGCTACAGAACTTTCAGCAGGATGGCGCCGTTCGGTTGCGATTGCAGATTTCAGCGATTCGAGATGGTCGCAATTGGAGGCCCGCCGTCGGCAGAGCGTCGCTTCTGGTGCAGGCCGAATCGCTGGAGGTCGGGGCAGGGGAGCGGGTCCGCGTTTTTTGTCAGGCGATGCGAATCGAGCAACCGTCGAACCCCGGCGAGTTCGACTTCGCCGCGCATGGCCGCGCTGACCGGACCTTGGTCTCGCTGCGAACCAGCTATGGCGACTGCGTCGAGCGACTGGAAGTGTCGCAGTTTTCGCTCTGGAACCTGATGGCCGAAATCCGCCGGCGAGTCTCGCAGGACCTGGCGGCGCAGTTGTCTCCGCAAGCGGCGCCGTTGGCCAACGCCCTGTTGCTGGGGAACCGGACCGAGGTCGATCGCCGCTTGTCGGACGAATTTGTGCAGACGGGGCTGGTGCATTTGCTGGCGATCTCTGGGTTACATCTTGGGGTTTTGGTCGGCGTCGTTTATGGCGTGTTGCGGCTTTGTCTGTTTTCTCCGCGGACCATCGCGGCGTTCGTGATTCTGTTTGCGGTCAGCTACATGTTGTTGGTCGACATGCGGCCGCCGGTCGTACGAGCGACGGTTCTGGTCGTCGTGTTCTCGTTGGGCGTCCTGTCGGAGCGGCGCGTCTTGCCGTGGAATACGTTGGCGGCGGCGCTGATTGTGGTGATTGTTTGGAATCCAGCGGATCTTTTTCGCGTGGGGCCTCAACTGTCGTTCTTGGCGGTTGCGGTGTTGATTTGGATCGCGCCGTTGATGGACTACCGAATCGAGGATCCGCTCGATCGGCTGATTGCCGAGAGTCGCCCCTGGCCGGTGCGGATCATGCGCGGCGGGCTGCGCTGGGTCGGCGCCGCCTATCTGGCCGGGTTTGCCATTTGGATCGTCGCGTTGCCGCTGATCGCTGCCCGCTTTCATCTGATCTCGCCGGCAGCCCTCCTGTTTTCACCGCCGCTGATGTTGGTAACGTCGGTGGCGCTGGCTTCGGGGTTGGCGGTCAGTTTGATCGCCCCGTGGTCCAGTTGGTTGGCGGCGCCGGCGGCGGCTTTGTGCAACGGAAGTCTCGATTGGCTGGCGCGCGGCGTTGCGACGGCTGACGCGCTGCCGGCGGGCAGTTTCTGGGTCGGTGGTCCAGGCGACTGGTGGACGTATGGTTTTTACGTCCTGCTTGCCGTGACAGCCGTTGCGACGCGACAGTTAGACTGGCCATTGGTTCGCGGCGGCATCGCCATGGGCGGATGGTGTGCGGTCGGATTGCTGGCGGGGCTGGTTCCGCTGGGCGGTGGAAGCGGCGAAGAGCTGCGGTGCACGTTCGTCTCGGTCGGGCATGGAACGGCGGTCTTCGTCGAGTTTCCGGATGGCTCGAATCTGCTATACGATTGCGGCCGGCTTGGATCTCCGACTCGCGCAACCGAATCAACTTCCGCCTTGCTCTGGTCACGGGGCGTGACCCATATCGACGCGGTCCTCATTTCGCACGCCGACGGCGATCACTACAACGGCGTGCCGGGACTGATCGAGCGTTTCTCGGTTGGACAGGTTTACGTCTCGCCGGTGATGTTTGAGCGGGAGACCGAGGGGCTGCGATTTTTGCGCAACTCGTTAGAAGCGGCAGGAATTCCCCTGGCGACCTTGAAGGCGGGGGATCGCCTGGCGGTTGGTCCAGAAGCGAGCGTAACCGTTCTCCATCCGACGTCCCGGGGCGTTTTGGGAAGTGACAACGCGAATAGCCTGGTCCTGCTGCTGGAGGCGTTTGGCCAGCGGATCTTGTTGCCGGGCGATCTGGAGACCCCTGGAATGGAGGGTGTGTTGCGGGAAGAGCCGATTGACTGCGACTTGGTGATGGCCCCCCATCATGGTAGCGCCGGCAGCGAACCGGCCCTGTTTCTGGCCTGGTCGACGCCGGAAATCGTGGTGGTCAGCGGCTCTGTGGCGGATCGACGGTCCGGGTTGGCTAAACGAGTCGAATTTTCGGGGTCGATTTTGCATACGGCCGAGCAGGGCGCCATTGAGGTTCGGGCCGACCGAGCTGGACTTCGCGTGATCCCCTATAAATAGCGGTGTCGCTGTAAGTGCAAACGGCAGTAAGTCTTGCGGAATTTGCAGCTTTGGTGAAATGGGGGCCAATCGCATCTGCGGTTGCAAACGACGCTAGTACTGATACATTAACGGACTTATCCACACACAGTCGGCGAAAATAGACCGGACGTGCGTGTCGTCTGCCCCGGCCTCCCAGTCGTTTGGAGAGGTGTTGGTCGAGTTGACCGGGATAGACGCTCGTGTTGGCCAAGCTACGGAAACAGTCGCAACCGATGTCGATCACGAAAGAAAAGAAACAAGAGGTCATTCAAGGGTTCCAACGTTCCGGCGAAGATACCGGATCGCCAGAAGTGCAGATCGCGGTGTTGACGACGCGGATCAACAACCTGACCGAGCACATGCGGGCCCACAAGCACGACTACGCGACTCGCCGCGGGCTGCTGATGATGGTTAGCCGTCGTCGCCGCTTGCTCGATTACGTGAAGCGTCACGATCCGGAAAAGTACTTGGAACTGCTGGCGCAGCTCAACATCCGGAAGTAGTCGTTCGACTTACGACGAGACGGCTCGTCTTGTCATCGTTTTTGTTTCGCCAGGGCGCAGCAGCGGTCTGTCCGCCCGGCGAAGGCGCGCGTGTCGGCAGTTCGGCCGCGCGCTGAGGCCGAAGAAGAAGTAAATAGCTAAAAGCATTTTTGGAACAATGATTCTCGTCGCCCAAGGTCGTTCTTCTCATATGACCGAGCGGATAGTGCGCCGCGGGGATCGCAATGTATTGTTAGGAAACGGAAAGTGGAAACTACTCGCGTTGAAAAGCAAATTGGTAAACTGACCCTCTCCTTTGAGACGGGCTATCTAGCGAAACAAGCGGCGGGCGCCTGCCTCACGCAATACGGCGACACGACTGTCTTAACGGCCACGGTTTCCGGCCCTTCTCGACCCGGCACTGATTTCTTCCCCCTTACCTGCGATTATCGCGAGCGTACAGCGGCGGCCGGTAAGTTCCCAGGCGGCTTCATCAAGCGTGAAGGACGTCCGACCACCAAAGAAATTCTGACCTCGCGTCTGATCGATCGTCCGATCCGCCCGATGTTCCCGAAGGGTTTCCGCGACGAAGTCCAGGTCATGGCCACCGTCCTCTCCAGCGATCGTCAGAATGACGGCGACGTGCTGGCGATGAACGGCGCCTCGGCCGCGCTGGGCGTTTCGGGGTTGCCGTTCCAAGGTCCGCTGGCTGCGGTCCGTCTGGCCTACGTCAACGAAGAGTTCATCGTCTTCCCGACCCATGAAGAGCTGGAAGAAAGCGAACTCGACCTGATCATCTCGGGCAACAAGGAATCGGTCCTGATGATCGAAGGCTTCTCTCGCGAGATGCCGGAAGATCTGATGCTGAAGGCGATCGAAACCTGCCACGGCTACATCCGCGAAATCTGCGACCTGCAGATGGAGTTCTTCGAGAAGGCCGGCGTCAAGCCGTGCACTTGGGAAGAGCCCGCGCCGAACGCCGTCTATCAGCCGCTGGTCGATCGTTACTACAACGACTTCAAGTCGGCCAAGCAGACCGAAGGCAAGCAGAACCGCGCCGAAGCGGTCAAGGCGTTGAAGGAACGCGTCAAAGCGGAAATGATCCCCGATCCGGCTGCCGAAGGCGCCATCTGCGAAGACGACTTCAAAGAAGCCTGGCATGACCTGGAAGAACGCGTCGTCCGCGACCTGATCCTGTCGGGAACTCGCCCGGACGGTCGTGACGGCAACACCCTGCGTAACATTGAATGTCACGTTGACGTGCTGCCGCGCGTTCACGGTTCGGCTGTGTTCCAGCGTGGCGAAACGCAGTCGCTGGTCACGATCACCCTCGGCACCTCGCGTGACGAACAACGGGTCGACGGCCTGCAGGAAGAATACGCCAAGAAGTTCATGCTGGACTACAACTTCCCCTCGTTCTCGGTCGGCGAATGCCGCCCGATCCGTGGTCCGGGCCGTCGCGAGATCGGTCACGGCGCCTTGGCTGAACGCAGCGTGAAGCCGGTTTTGCCGGGGCCGGAAGAATTCCCCTACACGATCCGCGTGATCTCGGACATTCTGGAATCGAACGGTTCTAGCTCGATGGCCAGCGTCTGCGGCGCGACCCTCGGCTTGATGGCGGCCGGCGTGCCGATCAGCAACCCGGTGGCCGGCATCTCGGTCGGTCTGGTCCAAGAAGGGGACGACTTCATCTTGTTGACCGACATCCTCGGCGACGAAGATCACTTTGGCGACATGGACTTCAAGATCGCCGGTACGCAAAACGGCATCACCGGCATTCAGCTCGACCTGAAGATCAAGGGCATTAGCGCCGAGATCATCAAGGCGACCCTGGAGCAGTCGCGTGAAGCTCGTATCGAGATCCTGCGCACGATGCTGACCACGATTTCGGCGCCGAAAGACGAGCCGTCGGCGTGGGCTCCGCGTTTGATGTCCACCAAGATCAACCCCGAGAAGATCGGCCTACTGATCGGTCCCGGCGGCAAGACGATCCGCAGCATCCAGGAAGAAACTGGCGCCACGATCGACGTGCAAGAAGACGGTACCGTGTTGGTCGCCAGTGCGACGCTGGAATGGGCCGAAGCGGCCATGGCCCGCGTTCAGGCGATCACCGGCGAAGTCGAAGTCGGCAAGATCTATGAAGGTCGCGTGACCAGCGTGAAGGACTTCGGCGCCTTTGTCGAAATCCTGCCGGGTCGCGACGGTCTCTGCCACATCAGCGAACTGTCGAACGAATACGTCGGCAACGTCAACGACGTTGTCAAAGTCGGCGACATGCTGAAGGTCAAGGTTCTGCTGGTCGACGAACATGACCGCGTCAAGCTGAGCCATAAGGCGATCGACGCCCCGGCTGGCGACGACAATGGCGAACCGCAACCGGCCGGCGCTGGCGAAGGCGGCGGTGGTGATCGCGGCGGCCGTGGTGGTCGCGGCGGACGCGGCGGTCGCGGTGGACGTGGACGTCGTGACGACTAGTCGCAGCGTCTAGCGTCGCCCAGTCGACAACGGAATCATGGGCTAACGCCTGCAGATCATTCGCCCGGCTTCGCGCTTGCGTCGCCGGGCGTTTTCGTCGTATGTAACAGCGTTTCGCTTGATAAGGCTTGCGGAGTATCGACCGTTGGACGGCCAGACGACTTCTGCCGAAAACCAGACGATCAACCAGAGGTTGCTCGAGCAGTACAACGAGATCGCGCAATTGGCGGGCTCGCTGGCGCACGAGATCAAGAATCCTCTCTCGGTGATTCGCATGAACATGGATCTGCTCTCCGAAGAGCTCGATCCGCCGCAGACCTCGGCCGAACGCCGCGCCCTGCAAAAGACGAAGATCGTACAAGAGCAGTGCATGCGTTTGCAGAACCTGCTGGACGACTTTCTGCGTTTCGCCCGACTGCGGCAGTTGAACCTGTTGCCGGGCAGCCTGAACGAGCAGGTCGATCGCGTGCTCGATTTCGTCGCCACCCAGGCCGAGAAGCAAGGGATTGAGATCGTCCGCTATCTCGACCCCGACTTGCCGAGCATCAACCTGGACGCCGAGACCCTCTATTCGGCTCTCTTGAACCTCGTGATCAACGCGATTCAGGCAATGCCCGATGGCGGGACGCTGATGGTGCGCTCGCAGGAGACGCGGCATGGAGTCGCTCTCGGGCTGATTGATACCGGTTGCGGAATGAACGAGGAGACGGCGCTCCATATGTTCGACGCGTTCTATTCCACCAAGGATGGCGGCTCGGGCCTTGGTCTCCCCTTGGCTCGCAAGATTATCGACGCCCATCACGCGCGAATCGACGTGCAAAGCGAGATCGGCCGGGGAACGAAATTTACCCTGGAATTCCCGAAGCCGGCGCGGATTGGCCATTAGTCGACTGCCGCTTGGTTCTAGTGAGTTTCGCCCGCTTCCGTTAAATTAACAGGCATGTCTGGAGTTCCATCCAAGTCCGATTCGACGGAGATCGCGCCGATCAATTACGGTGCGTTTCGGGTCCTGATTGTCGACAACGACAAAGCGCACGCGATGACGATGTGCGAGAGCCTGGAGCGCGTCGGCTATCCCTGCACGGTCGCCACCAGCGGCCCGGAAGGGATTGAGCGGATCGAGCGGGACGATTTTGAGATAGTCATCACCGACCTAGTGATGAATGAGGTCGATGGCATCGGCGTCCTGAAGAAAGCGAAGAGCGACCTGCCGGAGTGTGAGGTGATCGTCGTCACCGGGCACGGCACGATTTCGATCGCTGTCGAAGCGATGCAGCAAGGCGCGTTCAACTTCCTCGAGAAGCCGCTGACGCCCGACAAGTTGCGCGCCGCCGTGGCTCGGGCTGCGGAGACGGTTCAGCTGCGGCAGACCAACATCGATCTCTTGCAGCGTCTGGACGAACGGTTTGGTTATGAAGGGCTGATCTTCGCCGATGCGCGGATGGGACACGTCATCGATCGCCTGAAACGCATCTCGCCAACCGACGCCAGCATCTTGATCCAGGGCGAGACAGGCGTAGGTAAAGAGCTGGTCGCCCAAGCGATCCACCAGAACAGTCCGCGGAAGAACAAGCCGTTCGTACCGCTTAACTGCGCCGAGCTAAGCGAACATCTGCTTGAGAGCGAACTGTTTGGTCATGCCAAAGGCGCCTACACCGACGCCGCGACCGAGCGGGTCGGCCGGTTCGAATATGCCAACGGCGGCACGCTTTTCCTGGACGAAGTCGGCGACATGCCGATGGCGACGCAGGTGAAGTTGCTGCGGGTGCTGGAGTCGGGCGAGATCACCCGCGTCGGTGAGAATAAACCGATCAAGATCAACGTCCGCTTGCTCTCGGCGACCAACTGCAACCTGGAAGAGGCGATCAACCGCGGGGCGTTCCGCAGCGACCTTTATTATCGTCTGCGCATTGTGACGGTGATGGTGCCGCCGCTGCGAGAACGTCGCGACGATATCATTCCGCTGATGGATCACTTTCGCCGGCAGTTCGCCAAACGGCATGGCAAAGGGGTGAAGGGGATCGATAAGGCGGTCGTCAAACGCTTCTACCAATTCGACTGGCCGGGCAACGTGCGGCAGCTGCGGAACCTGGTCGAAAGCATGGTTGTGTTGGACCTGGACGGCGTGCTTGGGATCGATGACTTGCCGGAAGAGCTGATGGACGAAGCCGACTACGTGGTTCACCCGGTGGCGCTGCCGCCTCCGTCGTCCACCTCAACGGGGGTTTCGGCCGATGGGCACGTTGGCTTGCTGGATCTGGTCGGTCAGCCGATGAACGAGCTGGAAAAGCGGTTCATCGCCGAAACGCTGAAGTTTACCAATCAAAATCGCGAAGAGGCGGCCAAGATGTTGCAGATCGGCGAGCGGACGCTGTATCGCAAGATCAAGGAATACAATCTTCGCGGCGAGAATTAATCGCAGGGGGCTTGGATGCCGACGATACGACAATTGCCGACGAGCGTGGTCAACAAGATCGCCGCGGGCGAGGTGATCGAACGCCCGGCCAGCGTCGTCAAAGAACTGATGGAGAACTCGGTCGACGCCGGTGCGACGCGGGTCGACGTGACGATCGAGCATGGCGGCAGCGAACTGGTGCGGATCACCGACAACGGCTGCGGCATCGCCGAAGAGCAGCTGCAGCTTTCGATCGCATCGCATGCGACCAGTAAGATCGTCGACGCTGACGATCTATTTCATGTCGGCACTTTGGGGTTCCGCGGCGAAGCGTTGGCGTCGATCGCCGAGGTGAGCCAGTTTCGGCTCCGCAGCCGCACGCCCGATTCCGACTCCGCTTCCGAGATGTACGTCAACGGCGGGCAACTGGTCGAAGTGACTCCCTGCGGCGCCGCGGTTGGGACGACGATCGAAGTCCGTAATCTGTTTTTCAATACGCCGGTTCGCAAGAAGTTCTTACGGACGACGCAGACCGAGTTCGGGCATCTCAGCGAAGCGTTCACCCGTATCGCGCTCGCCTTTCCGCATGTCCATTTCACGCTGAAGCATGGGGCCCGGCAGATTTACGACCTGCCGCCGAGCGACAATTGGCGCGAGCGTTTGGCTGCGTTTTTCGGCGATGAGATCGCGACCCACCTGATTCCGGTCAACAACGCTGACGACGCGATTCGCTTGACCGGCTACGTGGCCGATCCCAAGTTCAATCGCGCCAACAACAAGATGCAGTTCCTGTTTTTGAACGGGCGGCACATCAAAGATCGGGCGCTGCAGCACGCCTTGTCCGAGGCGTATCGCGGCTTGCTGCTGACTGGTCGATATCCGATCGCTTTCCTCCGCCTGCAAATGCCGCCGGAGATGGTCGACGTTAATGTCCATCCGACCAAATTGGAAGTTCGCTTTCAGGACAGCGGTCGCATCTACAGTCAGCTGTTGGGGACGCTACGGACCAAATTCCTGTCGACCGACCTGACCGCCACCTACAAGCCGATCGAATCCGACGACCTGCATGGCGCCGCCAGCGGTGGCGGAAACATCAACGGGCAAGACGTCGAGACGGCCGCCAAGATGCGGGAAGAGTTGGTCGCGTGGGCCAAGGGGCAATTGCCGTCCGATACCGAGTCGACCAGCGGGCAGCGTGAGGTCCAGGAGTCGCTCGATCTCGATTTTCGCTCAGCTCAGCGTCAGCCGCTGGAACTGAGTCGTTTTGACCGGGATGCCCTACAGAGCGGCCCCTCGGCTCGCGGCTATGCAGAGTCGGCGGTCGAATCGGCCCGCCTTGATGAGCCGCACGAAACCCCGGCAGGACCGACGCCCGGTCGCGCACTACAATTACATCGTCGCTATTTGGTGACAGAGACGCCGGAAGGGATGGTCGTGATCGATCAACATGCCCTGCACGAGCGGATCCTGTACGAAGAATTTCGAGAAAAGGCGCTCGCCGGCCGGCTGGAAACGCAGAACCTGCTGACGCCGGAAACGATGCACCTGTCGCCGTCGGAGTTCTCGGCCGTCATGGAAGCCCAAGAGACGCTGGCGAAACTGGGGTTCCAGGTCGAGTCCTTTGGGGGGGATACGATCCTGATTAGCAGCTACCCTGCGATTCTCGATCGGCGCAAACCAAGCGACACGTTGCGAGAAATGATCGATCATTTAGTAGGAGACGGAAAACGGCCCGATCGCCGAGATTTGCTGGACGAATTACTTCACATGATGTCCTGCAAAGCGGCCATTAAGTCGGGCGACCGCCTGTCGGCCGAAGAAATTGACGCGTTACTAGAACTGCGGCACCTGTGCCAAGACGCCCATCATTGCCCGCACGGGCGCCCCACTTCGCTGGTTTTTACGAAAGAAGAGCTTGATCGGCGCTTCGAGAGGATTTGATCCGAACTCGCGTCCAAGCCAGAATATAGGATTCGACAAATGCCGGTGGAACAGCCCCCTATCAAATCAGTAAGCACTTCTCCCTCTATGATCTGCGTCAGCATCGGCCGCGGCCGACATAAGCACGTTATCGCCGAGCATCGCCATCTGGTCGATCTGGGCGTCAAGCTAGTCGAGTTACGGCTCGACTACATCAACGGCACGATCAAGCTCAAGCGATTGCTCAATGATCGTCCCGGCCCGGTATTGGTAACCGTGCGGCGCGAACAGGATGGCGGACGCTGGGCGCCGGGGATGGAGTCGGAACGCCAGATGGTGCTGCGAACGGCAATCGTCGAAGGCGCCGACTACGTCGATATCGAAGAAGACATCGCCGCCAACATCCCGCGGTACGGCTCGACCAAGCGAATCATCAGCTACCACAACTTCCGCGAGACGCCGGCCGATATCGAAGAGATCCATGAGCGGATTCGCCAACTCGATCCCGATATCGTCAAGCTGGCGACGATGGCCAACTCGCCTCACGACAACATCCGCATGTTGCGCCTAGCGCAGCGGTCTGAAGTGCCGACCATCGCGCTCTGCATGGGCGACATGGGAACGCCGACGCGGATCCTCGGCGCCAAGTATGGCGTGCCGATCACGTACTCGACCTACTCCAACGAGCGGACGCTCGCTCCGGGGCAGATCGGCTTTCAGCAGATGCGCGAGATCTACGGCTACGAAGACATCAACGCCGATACCGAGATCTATGGCGTGATCGCCGATCCGATCGGGCATAGCTTAAGCCCGCAGTTGCATAACGCCTGTTTCCGCGAACAGGGGATGAATCGCTGCTACCTGCCGTTCCGCGTTCCCCGCGAACACCTGGCGACGTTCATTCAAGAAGATTGTCCAGCGCTAGATATCAAAGGTCTCAGCGTCACGATCCCGCACAAAGAGTCGATCGTCAAACTGCTAAAGAAGCCGGACGCCACTGTCGCCGGCATCGGCGCCGCCAATACGATCTTGTTTGGCGAAGAAGGTCCGGCCGGTTTCAACTCCGACTGCGACGCCGCCTTGGCGAGTCTGGCGACCGCATTTCCCAAACAGGAAGAGAACCCGCTGGCCAACCGTTCGGCCTTGGTGCTTGGCGCCGGCGGCGTCGCCAAGGCGATCGCCTGGGGACTAAAGAACCACGGGGTCGATGTGATCATCTCTAGCCGCACCGACGAGAGTGCGGCGGAATTGGCCGAGAGTCTCGGTTGCCGCACGGTGACTTGGGAAGACCGCGGCTTGGAGCGGGTCGACATCTTGATCAACGGTACGCCGGTCGGCATGCACCCGAACGTCAACGAGTCGCCGATCGACAAGGTGCGATTGCGGCCCGGCATGATCGTCTTCGATACGGTCTACAATCCGGAACAGACGCTGCTGATCAAAGAAGCGCGGAAGCGCGACTGCAAGGTCGTAACTGGCGTCGAAATGTTCGTGCGTCAGGCCGCGATGCAGTATCAGCGTTTTACCGGCGTCCAGCCGTCGCGCGATCTGATGCGGGACACGCTGAAGAAAATCACCGGCGCCGCCAAAGCGAGTTAGCGAATGAACCTGGCGCTGGTAGGTTTTCGCGGAGTCGGCAAGTCGCACGTCGCCCGGCTGTTGGCGGAACGACTCGATTGGCCGGCCATCGACGCGGATGTCGAACTGCAGCGGCGTGCGCAGCGTACCATCGCCGAGATCTTCGCCGCCGACGGCGAACAGGCGTTTCGCGATCTGGAAACCGACCTGCTGCTCGATCTGACGCAGCACGATCGCCAGATCCTTGCCCTCGGCGGCGGTGCAATTTTGCGGCCTGAGAATCGTCAGGCGATCCGCGAGCGCTGCTTCACCGTCTGGCTGACCGCCGACGCCGAGACGATTTTTTCCCGCATCTCCGCCGATGACGCAACGGCGGCCCAGCGTCCCGGTTTGACCGACAAGTCGCCGCAGGACGAGATCCAGCATCTGCTTGAGCTTCGCGATCCTCTCTATCGCGAAGCGGCCGATGCCATTGTCGATACGCAAGCGCGCACGCCGGTCGAAGCGGCCGACGCCATCTACCAACTCTTCGCACCGAAAATCGAGTCGGCGTCTTAAGCCGCAAGGAAATAGAGACGTGAACGCCTGGCTCGCACTATCGATCGAACTGCGGATGTTTTTGCTGATGGTAGTCGGGGCGATCGCCGGCGGGCAGATCAATCGCGCCATCTATCGTTTGCGCTCGACGCCGGCGAGCATCGATCCCTGGACCAAGAAGCTCGACAATGCGCCTTCAAGATCGTGGTTCGATCGGATCCCGGTCTTCGGTTGGCTCTCGCTCAGTCGCGAGGTTCCGCTGCATGGCGGATACTACTGGGTGCGTCCCTTATCGATCGATCTCTTTTTCGCCCTCTTCACGCCGTACTACTACTGGATGATGGTCCAAGGCGATCTGCTGCCGGAGATCATCATGACGCCGGCTGCACAAATGCAGTGGGCGCTGCACGCCACGTTCCTCAGCCACATGACATTGATCGGGTTCATGGCGGTCGCCACGTTCATCGACTTTGACGAACGACTGATTCCCGATGAGATTACGATCCCGGGATTTCTACTTGGATTGATCTTCGCCGCTGCGATGCCGATGTCGCTGTTGACCGTGCCCGATCCGCCGGTCACGTTCATACCGCTCAACTTCAATGGTCCGATCGAAGCGACGTTCCTGCGTCTGACGACCGGAGATCAACCATGGCCCGACGTCTTGAATGGCGTCGCCGGACTGGTGCTGGGACTGGTCTTGTACTTTGGCTGGTGGTTGGCGATCACGCCCAAGATCATCTGGTGGCGGAAGGGAATCAAGCGAGGTTGTGATTTTCTGGTCGGCAGTTTTCGGCGGTACGCGCTGACGCCGTTTTACCTCGGCTTGTTAGCGATTGGTCTGATCGGCATCTCGACCGTGTGGCTGCTCGCCGGCGGCAACGACTCTTGGCAAGGCTTACTGACTTCGCTCTGCGGGATGGCGTTTGCGGGAGCGCTGATCTGGCTGGTGCGCATCTTCGCCGGCGCCGCGCTCGGGCGCGAGGCGATGGGCTTCGGCGACGTGACGCTGATGTTTATGATCGGCGCCTATGTCGGTTGGCAGCCGGCGATTGCAATCTTCTTTCTCGCGCCAATGATCGCCTGTCTGTTTGCGGTTGGACGTTGGCTGCTGACCGGCGATGTGGCGCTCGCTTTCGGTCCCTACCTTTGCTTTGGCACGATGGTGGTCTTTCTCTGTTGGCCCAGCTTCTGGTATCAGTATTCGCCGATGCTAGTATTGGGTTGGATTCTGCCGGCGATCTTCTTGGCGCTGCCGATTTGTGTTGGGATGATCCTGTGGCCCTGGCAGGTCTTCAAAGAGCGGGTTCTCTTTCGCGATTCGTAGGCGTCGTTTTTCGCTCGCGACCGCATTTCCCTCGCTCGCGCTTCGGGCTACTATTTGCGTTTCCCCCCCCCCGGTTTTTCGGGCGTAAAAATCGTCCGGCACGTTCTCTAGAAAAAGCTATTCTTGCCCAGGAGAACTGTCTGATGCTGCGCCCACCTTTCGAAACCATCACCGACCTGACGGCCGACGCCGATGTCGTTCGCGCGCGCCGGTATGGGCTGATCGTGGCGCGGAAGTCGCAGTTGGAAGCGATTCACTTTCGCCCCTGGCCGAAGATGATCTCGCGTTTGGAGGTCATGACGATCGGCAGGTACGTCCACCGTCGATCGCGCGGCGACTGCTGCTGGCTCTATTACAATGCACCCGCCTCGGCGCCTGATTTCTTGTCGCTGGTCTATGTCGTCTCGGGCAAAGAAACCACCTGGCGGACGTTTCGCACGGCGCTGAAGACGCTCGACGGCATCGCCCAGATTCGTGGGGCGGCGGCGATCGTGACCGACGTCTCGAATCCGCTAATCACCGAGCGGAACCTTTGCCGCAACGGTTGGCAGCCGCATTGCGAGCACCTGCCGGGGCGGAACTATATCAAGCGATTCTATGGCGACTATCCCCGTCTGGCGGCTGAGACGACCAAGCGGGAAGTGCTAGCGTCGTAAGAAAGCGACCTTGTCGTCATCAACGGCGCTTGCTACGATCCGCCCCGCTGGCCAGATTGTCTCAAGTTTCGAACCCGATTTGCCGACACGATGTTCCGCTTTGTCGCCGCCATTCTGTTGTTTGCGTTTGCCGCTGGGTGCAAGAGCGACGCTGCGCTGCGCCAACAGGTGCAAGACGCTCAGCAACAGCAACAGGCCCAAATCGCCGAATTCCAACGCCGCGCTTCCGGGCTCGACGCCAACAATCAAGATCTGCACGCTCAGATCGCCCAGTCGCAACAACAAGCCAAGATCCTGCAGGACGAAGTCGGCCTGCTGAAGAAACAGCTTCGCGACGCTGGCGAACAACTCTCGATGGCTCAGCAGCAAATCGCTTCGGCCAAACAAGAGAACACGACGCTGTTGGCGTCGACGCGACAGCGGGGCGGGGCGATTATCACCCCCAACAACAGTTTGCAGCAAAGCGTCTCGCAGATTCAGATTCCCGGCGCCCAGGTGCGCGTCGATGGCGATTTGATCCGGATCGAGATTCCGGCCGACATGGTCTTCATGACCGGCAGCAATCAACTGCATCAGAACGCCTACGCCACGCTTGACCAGGTCGCCGTGACGATCCGGCAGCAGTTTCCCCGCAATCTAATTGGGGTCGAAGGGCATACCGACAATTCACCCGCCTCGCCGCCGTTCGCCTCGCAGCATCAGCTGTCGGCCAGCATGGCGCAGGCCACCTTCGATCAACTGGTCGCTCGCGGTCAGGTGCCGGCCAATCGGATGTTCGTCGTCGGCCACGGCGGCAATCATCCGGTCGTCTCCAATGCGACCCCGGCCGGTCAGGCCCGCAACCGCCGCATTGATATTGTGATCTACCCGGACGACGTCGGCTCTTAAAGCGGCGTTAACGTCCGAATCTCGCCCCTTTCGGGGCGCCTGACGATTTCGGCCGATCCCAATTACAATGGATCGCTCTACCGCTGAACTTTTCCCCTGCCGGGGCGTCCATTGGGCGGAGCAAGTCCGACCCTGCTAGATCCAAAAGCGAGCCGAGATGATCACGATTATTGACTACCAGATGGGCAACCTTCGCAGTGTGCAAAAAGCGATCGAGAAGGTTGGGCACTCGGCGGTCATCAGCAGCGACCCCAAGGAGATCGCCCAGGCCGATCACTTGATCTTGCCCGGCGTTGGCGCCTTTGAGGATGCGATCACCGAGCTTCGTCGCCGCGACATGGTAGGCGTGATCAAGGATCATATCGACGCAGGCAAGCCGTTCTTGGGGATTTGCCTCGGGCTGCAGTTGCTCTTCGACGTCGGATACGAAGGGGGCGAGTTTGAAGGTCTGGGGATCGTCCCCGGCAAGGTGGTTCGCTTTGAAGTTCCGCCCGAACTGAAGGTCCCCCACATGGGTTGGAACCAGGTGACGTTCCGGCACAAGCCGCCGATCTTTGAGGGGATCGAGCCGCAGACTCACTTCTACTTCGTCCACTCTTACTACGTTGTTCCCAATGATGAGGCGGTCATCGCCGTCGAAGCGACGTATGACAAGCCGTTTTGTGCGGCGATCTGGCGCGACAATCTGGTCGCCACGCAGTTCCATCCTGAAAAGAGCCAAGCGAGCGGACTGCACGTGTTGAAGAATTTCGCCGAGTGGACTCCTGCGGCCTAGGCCGAATTCTCGCCTCCTTGGCGGCGTTAAACTCCTTGCGGCAAGTAGCAAATACTTGTCGCTGGGACCTTTATGTGGGATATTTGAAGTAGCGGAACCACCGCGTATCCGCTTTGTTCTTTGCAAGCAGCTCGCAGTTAGAAAGATCTGACGTCATGCAGATTTGGCCCGCCATTGATCTTCGGGGCGGTAAATGCGTTCGCCTTCAACAAGGCGATTACAACCGAGAAACTGTCTTCGGCGATGACCCGGCCGACATGGCCAAGCGGTGGGTCGAGCAAGGCGCCGAGTGTCTGCATCTGGTTGATCTCGACGGCGCCAAAGATGGCCAGGTCAGCAACCGCGACGCGATCGCCCAAATCTTGAAGGCGGTCGACATTCCGTGCGAACTGGGTGGCGGCATCCGCGACGAAGAAACGATCAAGACGCTGCTTGATCTCGGCATGTCTCGCCTGGTGATCGGCAGCAAGGCGGTGCGCGAGCCTGACTGGTTTGAAGAGATGTGCACGCGTTATCCCGACAAGTTGGCGCTTGGCATCGATGCCCGCGACGGTTTGGCGGCGACCGATGGTTGGCTTGAAACGAGCAACGTCTCGGCGATCACGCTGGCCCAAAAATACGAACATCTGCCGATTGCGGCAGTGATTTATACCGATATCGCGACCGACGGCATGATGGCCGGTCCCAACGTCCCGGCGATGGCGGAAATGAAAGCGTCGATTCGCTTTCCGGTCGTCGCCTCCGGCGGCGTGACCACCGTCGAAGACGTCACGCAATTGGCGGCCGCCGGCCTCGACGGCGCGATCGTCGGACGAACTTTGTATGAAGGAAAAATGACCGTATCGGCCGCTGTGGAAGCGGCTCGAGCGGCCCTTTTATAGCCCGTGGAACGTTACGTCATCCCCATTCGCAACACGCGACGTAAGCAAAGGAGCGATTCAACCGCCGCCCTCACCAAGTAGACGCAGCATTCCCAGGCCGACCGTGGCGAGTTTATGACCGCACCGGCGATCGGCGACTCGCCAAGTCTTCCAACCCCGTTTTTAGGAGTCTTGGTTATGTCTACCCGTCTTGAGGCAAGCGTCCGCGATATTGTACTGTGCGGTCATGGCTCAACTGGAAAAACGAGCCTGGTTGACCGCATTCTCGAGTCGACCCACGAAGTCGAAGGTCGTCACAGCGTCGACGACGGCACCAGCGTCACCGACTTTGAGCCCGAAGAAAGACTGCATCACTACTCGGTCGATGCGGCGCTGGCTCACTTCCGCCACCGCGGCGTCCGCTTTAATTGCATCGACGCTCCTGGCTATCCCGATTTCATCGGCCAAACGATCTCGGCCATGCGCGGCGCTGATACCGCCGTGATCGTCATCGACGCCCATGCCGGCATCGCCGTCAACACCCGCCGCGTCTACGCCGAAGCGGAGCGAGCCGGGCTCGGACGAATCATCGTCATTAACAAGATGGACATCGAAAACGTCGACTATCCGTCCCTGCTCGACTCGATTCGCCAGACGTTCGGCGCCCAGTGTATTCCGTTCAACGTCCCCTGCGCCCAAGGTGGTCACTTTGATCGCGTCGTCGGCGTGATGGATGATTCCGCCGACCGTAGCGGAGCGTTGGTCGATCCCGGCGAATTCCGGCAACCGCTGATCGAAGCGGCGATCGAAGCGGATGAGGCCTGGATGGAACGCTATTTTGATGGCGAAATCCCGAGTCGGGCTGAGCTGGCCGACTTGATCCCGCATGCCGTCGCCGCCGGGGCATTGGTTCCGATCGTCAGCTGCTCGATCAAGTCAGGCGTCGGTTTTCCGGAGTTGCTTGATGCGCTCGCCGTCTGCTCGGTGCCGCCGTCGATGATGCATCGCAGCGCTCTGGGCCCCGATGGTCAGCCGGTTGAAATCGATGGCGATCCTGATGGACCGCTGGCCGCGCAGGTCTTCAAAACGCGGATTGATCCGTTCGTTCAGAAGCTGTCGTACATTCGCGTCTATAACGGCACGCTCCACAAGGACGAGTTGATTCATCTGACCAACGGCAGTCGCAAAGGGGTGAAGATCGGTCAATTGCTGGAAGTGCAGGGCGCCGAACTTCGTCCGGTCGACGAAGCGCATCCCGGCGATATCGTCGCGGTCGCCAAGATCGAATATCTGCATACCGGCGTTAACGAAGGCGAATTGAAACTGCCGGAGATCGACTTTCCCGAACCGATGGTCGGCGTCGCGATCCGTCCGAAAAGCCGCAACGACGAAGCGAAGCTCGCCGCGGCGCTGCATAAGCTGGTCGAAGAAGATCCGACTGTGCGAATCGAGCATGATCCGCAAACGCATGAAGTGGTCTTGCGCGGCATGAGCGATTTGCATCTCTGTCTGTTGCAAGAGCGACTCTTGCGGCGCGATCATGTCGAGATCGAAACGCACGAGCCGCAGATTCCGTATCACGAGACCATTCAAAGCGAAGCGGAAGGTTCGTTCCGGCACAAGAAGCAGACGGGCGGGCGAGGCCAGTTCGCCGAAGTCCACGTGCGGGTCTTCCCGTTACCGCGCGGTACCGACATCGAGCAGTTCGCCACCAAGAGTCGCTTTCCCCACATGAAGCATCGGCGCTACCTGCCGGAGTACAACTTCCTGTGGATCGATTCCATTGTTGGCGGATCGATCCCTGGCAACTTCCTGCCGGCGATTGAGAAGGGTTTTCTGGAACGGCTGAACCAAGGGGTGTTGGCCGGTTGTCAGATTCAGAACCTGTGCGTTGAAGTCTTCTTTGGTAAGTACCATCCGGTCGACAGTTCGGAAGCGGCGTTCAAGATCGCCGGCTCGAAGGTGCTGCGAGACGTGTTCAAGAAGGCGAATCCGGTGCTGCTAGAGCCAATGGCCGAACTGGAGATCACGGTGCCTGAGGGGATGATGGGAGACGTTTACAGCGATCTCTCGACCCGCCGCGGTCAGGTGCTGGGCGCCCAGAGCGACAGTCCCGGATATCAAACGATTTGCGCGACCGTGCCGCTGGCCGAGGTCATGACCTACGCTAGAACGCTGTCGAGTATGACCGGCGGCCAGGGATCGTACTCGATGCGATTTAGCCATTACGACGCTGCTCCGCCGAACGTCCAAATGGCCGTTCTGCGTCAGTCGGGACAGGTCGAGGAAGACGATTCGTAACCGCATCGTCTCGCGGGGCATCAAAAAGAGAAGGTCGCCGGCCAAACAGGTCACGGGCCAATCCGCCGGCCGGCGACTGGCGGTTACAAATCGGACTAAACTTCGCTTTCGGAAAAAGACGAAGAAAAGTGCGCCCCTTTGTATTGCAGGGGGGCGAAGCGTAAGATAAAGGCTCACCTGGGTGGTAAACTTGCCCTGTTTTACCTAGATTGGTACGTCATCATGTGCCCTGCTATGCATCGTTTCTGTTGTCGCTGTTGTTGTTTGTGCTAAACGCCTCGCCGATCGGGACGTTCTCGATCGCCGCCGTCTCGCCCACAACGCACTCTCGCCGACGCAGGAAACCGCAGCCATGGCCTCTGACGCAAAGCTTAAAGAAGATCTTCCTTCGCTGACCGACCGCATTGTCTCCACCTACAAGCAGGTAGGTGGGATCAACTATCTCGGTCATTGCCCGCTGCCGAACTACGACATCGTCGTTTCGACCCTGGAAGATCTGAAGGAAATCATTTATCCAGGCTATCGCCGTCGCGAAGGCCTGCACATGGGCAACATCACGTACCATGTCGGCGACCTGATCGACGGGTTGCATGACAAGTTAACGACGCAGATTGCCCGGGCCTTGGAGCACGACGAACGCTTACAGCGAGAAAGGGGCGAGTGCGACCCCGATGCGTCGATCGACTACGAAGCCAAAGGTCAGGCGATGGCGATCGAAATGCTCAATCGTCTGCCGAAATTGCGTGAGCAATTGGCGACCGACGTGCAGGCCGCCTACGACGGCGACCCCGCCTGTCGCAGTTTAGACGAAGTGATCTTCTGCTATCCTGGGCTAGAAGCGATCACGGTCTATCGGATTGCTCACGAACTGTATGTCTTGGGCGTGCCGTTCATCCCGCGGATGATGACCGAGTGGGCCCACAAGCAAACCGGTATCGATATTCACCCCGGCGCCACGATCGGCAACTACTTCTTTATCGACCACGGCACCGGCGTGGTGATCGGGCAGACGTGCGAGATCGGCGAACATGTGAAGCTCTACCAGGGCGTGACCTTGGGCGCCTTGTCGTTTGACACCGATTCGGACGGCAACCTGGTTCGCGGCATGAAGCGTCATCCGACGATTCAGGATCACGTCGTTATTTACGCCAATGCGACGGTTTTGGGAGGACGCACGGTTGTTGGTCACGACTCGGTGATCGCTTCGAGCGTCTGGCTGACCCGCAGTGTCGAAGCGCATACGACGGTCCTGCTCGAAAAGCCGCGACTCCGCCTCCGTAGCGAAGCGCCGGAAGAAGAGCTGACCGAAGAAGTCAACTTCCAGATCTAGAGCGTTTTTCTGATAGCTGTAGCGTTTCTGGCGTTGGTGAGGCAAGCTGGTCAAGGCGGCCGCAACCAGCCAGAACGCTAATGATTGAAGAAAACCGCTCTAAAGCCGACGATAGTAGCCCGAAGCGCGAGCGAGGGAAATGCGGCCACAAGCAAACGGCGAATATCGAAGCTCGAATGACGAAACCATCACAATTCGTCATTCTGGTTTCGACATTCGTCATTTAGTCCAACGCATTTCCCTCGCTCGCGCTTCGGGCTATTATTTGCGCGGGCGACATGCGAAGGCTGCCCAGAGTGCGAGCGCTAGTACGCTTGCCAGCGAAATGGACGCTCCCCAGTAGAACGACGGCGGAGCGTACCTGAGCGTCACCTGATGTCTGCCGGCGGGCAGCGCAATCGCTTGGAAGACGACGTTGGCCCGCTCGGTTGGCGCGGTGATCGTCTGGCCATCTTCGAGTTCAATTTCCGCCACCCAACCGGCGTCGTAGTATTCCTGCACGACCACATAGGAGGGCTTGGCGAGGGAGACGTCGAGCTCGATGACGTCGTCATGGACGCGGTCGTAGACGATCTGATCAATGATCTCGTTCCGCGACGGTCCCGAGAGTTGTGGCGCCGTTTCCTCGTCGTGTAACAGGACCAGTCTTCCTTGTCGCTGATTGAGGGCGTCAGCCGCTTCCCGCCAAATGGCGCCGCTACGTAGGTCATCTAGCGGGAACGACCGTTGTCCATCGGCGATCCACGCCATCGGAATCGCCTTGGGGCGTGGACCATGGAGCATCATCTGGCCGCTCGGGTAATCGCGATCAAGTCGAATCACCCCGGCGGCGGACAATAATTCGGCCATCTCAAAGTCGGTCCGTTCCGCACGAAGCGTATCGAGCAGCAGCGTGTAGTCGGCCGGCGCGAGCGAGTTCGATGGAACGATCGAGCCAACCTTCTCTAGCAAATAGTACCGCGGAAAGAGACTTCGCCGATCGAAGCGGAGTCCTTCAACCTGGCGATCGGCCGACGTTTTGTCAGCGAACTCCGGCGGATAGTCATTGGCCGAGAGACGGCGATACCAACGGTTGGCGGTTTGGTATTCGGCCGAGTACGCGCACGACTCCCATAGCGAGTCAGGCGCCGTGGCGATGGTCCATGATAAGCCGACGTACAGGTCGGCGACCATCAACGCGACCAGCAGCGGTGCGATGATCGCTGGTCGACTCCTTCCTAAAAACGTCACCGCGATGACGATCACGGCGGCAACGATCGAAAGCGAAATGCCCAGCTGCAAATCGACGGCGGCTGCCGCACCGTCAAGCGGCCCGAACAACAAGTCCGGAGGTAGGTCGGAGGCCGCCGCAATGATCTTTGCTTTTAGCAGCGTCGCGCTGCTTAGTGCGATGCAAGAAATGGCGGCCAACACCAACATCAATCGCGTTAGCCAGCGAAAGCCACGCTCTCGTTCGGCGTCGAAACCAAAACCGGTAAGCAAGCTTCCGGCCAGGGCCGCCAGTAGCCAGAGCTTCGCCGGATAGCGAAACGAAGCGTAGCCGGGCAGGCCGCAGTTGAGCAGCCAATAGAGACCGCCAAACGGCTCGCCGACGCCAAGGCTCTCTTTGCTCCACAGCCGAAGGTCATGCCCCAGTTCGATCAGCAGCCAACCGATTCCGTACCAGCCAAGCGAGCCGATCACGCCGATCGCAGTCAGTGCCATGAGGAGTTTGCCAAGCGTCTGCCGACGGAGCGTCCACCCGCCGATCATCGCGAGTACGATCGACGTACCGCCAACGTAAAGCGAAGGCGCCCAGACGCGCCCTTCGGCCGGTATCGCGTTCGTCCAACGCTGATTCCGGGGATACATCTTGCCGCCGAAGTTGGCCCAGATCAGCTCGGGCCACCGCCACGGCCCCAGGCTGAATTGATACGCTTCCCGTTCATGCGTTCCCTGTTCGACTTTACCGAGTAGAACGTCGGCCGAAACTTCTTCGCCCAGTAGTGCACGTTGGGCGTAGCTGTAGATGGTTCGCGGCTGATTGACCAGCGATCGTCGACTGCGGGCCGCCCACTGCATGGTTGGGAGGATCTGCACCGCTGCAAGACCCGCCGCCAACAGAATGGCCGCGGCCAAGGGAACGCCGCGCCGCACAAAGAGCAGGGGAGTGCGGAGCGATCGCCAATGTCTGCAAAGGAAGAAGCAGCCGGCGACCAACGCCAGGTGAAAAGCCGCTTGCGGATCGCCTCCCAAGATCATCATCGCCAGGCTCAGGGCAAGCAACGGGGCCGCGGACTTCTTAGCTGCCTGTTGAAAAATGCCATCGTGGCATTTTCCAACCTCGCCAGGCTCAGAGCATAGCTCTTCGCGGCTCGCCAAATAACGACTTACGTCGTTATTTTGGGATCGCATCCGTGCGATCACGCAGTCCGTCGAGAAAATCAACGGACTGTTAGGAACGTCGCTGGCCAGGCGCACTCCGGCCAATAGGGCGAGCGGCGCCCAAGCGGCGCCGACTAGAAAGATCACATTGGCATGCGTCGCCACGACATACCCGCCAAAGCTATAGCTAATCGCCGTTAGGATCGCGCCGGACCGAGATATTCCAAGCCGCCGAGCGGCGTTGTACGACGTGAGGTAGGCGAGGCCGAAGTGACCGATCACGTAGAGACGAAGCGCCGTCGGGAACGCGATCGGCAGCGCGAACAACAGTTTGCCTGGATAAAAGACGCTGGCCGACGGTTCGGCCAAGAGCGGCATGCCGACGCCGTCGTACGGATTCCACATCGGGATCCGACCTTCGCCCCAAACCGACTGCGTGAACGCGAACAGCGGGTAATAGAAATGGGCTGCGTCGCGAAAGACGAAACTGGCGCTGCCGAAGATGGCCGGGCCGAAGAATAGAACGAGCAGCGCCGTCAGCGGGATCAGCGGAACGAAGGCGTGACGTAAGCGGCGAGCTCGATTGGACATGCCGCTAGTTTAGCACGCCGGCTTAGACGACAAGAAGTCGGGCGTATTCTTCCCGCAGTTGATTGCGCAGCAAGTCGACGCGGGCCGAGACGACCGCGGTTGCAGTCGGCCCTTTGACGGTTGCGCCGCCGCGAAAGTCGGTGGCGCGTACGCCCGGCGAAGCGTAAGGACGATCGACGTCGATCCAGCCGGCAAATTTTCGCTCCTTCGCGACCGACGAAGCGAAAGGGCGCTCTGCAGCGATACGAGGTTTCATGCGGTAGCGCGTCTCCAAGAGGAGGAAGTTTCTTCTGTTACGTTGGGGCCGCCAAAAAGGTTCCGTTTGACCTGGCTGATCAGGTCTTTAACCGCTTCGCGAGCGGTCTCTTCGGTCGCCTGGGCGTTGCCGATCGTTTGTTGCAGCGAGCCGCGATTGTCTTTGGCGCCGCCGCCGCTGGTGACGGCGAGTTGAAACTCGTAAGGACCGCAGCGAATCCGGTCGCCATCGACCAGTTTGCCGCTCTCGAACGTCTCGCCATTGACGGTCAGTTCGGGGCCTTCGCCGAGCCAACGCAGCGTCAGCTGCGAGCCGCGATTGAAAATGTAGGCGTACGAGCCGGGGAATTGCGGATCGCCCAGGACCAGATCGCACTCAGCGTCCGACCCGATCAAAAACAGCGGCCCGTCCAAGGGGCGGCTTGGCCGATCGGCTCGTCCACGACGAATCAATAGTTCAGCCGACAGGGGGGCAGGCCGACGGTGGGCGCCTTGGGGCGACTGTGCGGCGTGCAGTTCGTGTTTCGCGGTCATGTTGCGTCCGATCATCCAGCTCATCATCGCAGCCAGCGTTACCACCAAACGGGGCGGTGATTAGCTGTCTACCTAGAAACTTGATCGGACGGCGACTGGGCCGCAAATTACCGAGAATTCGCGCAGAAGCGAATCTTGCCGACCGGCGCAGCGTCGAACTGCCGGTTGGCGAAACTAGCGAGAGTTTGCGGGGCGGCTGCTAGCAGAATTGGAGGGCGCCAGCAGCGAGGCGTTAGTTTTGCGAGACGCGGATTTGGGCGCGGGCCTGATCAACCATGCGATCGCGAATCGCCAGCAGCTCGTCGGTGACGGTCGGCTGCTTCATCGCTTCGGCCAGTTGCTTCTCGGCCTCTTCACGCGAGACTTCGTCAACCGGCAAAGCTTTGCCGGTCAGGACGTTGACTTCATCGCCGGCGACTTGGACAAAGCCGCCGTCGATGTAGTAGCGGGTCGTCTCGCCGCCGCTCTTGATTCGCATTTCGCCGAAGCCCAGACGACCGATCATCGGGCTGTGCGACGGCGCAATCCCGAGTTCCCCGTCGAACAACGGCAACGCCACAAAGTCGGCCGTCGTTTCGAGGGCCGTCTCTTCGGGCGTGACGACGATGCATTTGAGCTGCGCCATCGGTTACTTCTTTCCCTTCTTGGCCATTTCTTTGGCCTGCTCTTCGGCTTGCTCGATCGGGCCGACGTACATGAAGGCCGATTCGGGCAGGTGATCCCACTTGCCGTCGCAGATTTCCTCAAAGCTGCGGATCGTGTCGTCGAGCGAGGTGATTTCACCCGCCTTGCCGGTGAAGACTTCCGCCACGAGGAACGGCTGCGACAGGAAGCGTTCGATGCGGCGAGCGCGGTGAACGATCAACTTGTCCGATTCGCTCAATTCGTCGACGCCGAGAATCGCGATGATGTCTTGCAGTTCGCGGTAACGCTGGAGCGTGGTTTGCACGCGACGGGCAATCGTGTAGTGACGATCGCCGACGTACTGCGGATCGAGAATCCGGCTGGACGAAGCCAACGGATCGACCGCCGGGTAGATGCCCTTTTCCGAAATCGAACGTTCGAGGTAAATGAACGCGTCGAGCTGACCGAACGCCGTGGCCGGAGCCGGGTCAGTCGGGTCGTCCGCCGGAACGTACACGGCTTGCACCGAGGTAATGGCGCCTGACTTGGTCGAGGCGATCCGTTCCTGCAGACCGCCCATTTCGGTCGCCAGCGTCGGCTGGTAACCCACGGCCGAAGGCATACGACCCAGAAGGGCCGACACTTCCGAACCCGCTTGCGAGAAGCGGAAAATGTTGTCGACGAACAGCAGGGTATCGGCGCCGGTGGCGTCGCGGAAGTGTTCCGCCATCGTCAGGGCCGACAGGGCGACGCGAAGACGGGCGCCCGGCGGTTCGTTCATCTGGCCGAACACCATGCAGGTTTGTTCGATAACCATGCGACCGGTCGAACCGATCGCCGTGTCCTGCATTTCGAGCCAGAGGTCGGTACCTTCACGGGTACGTTCGCCAACGCCTGCGAAGACTGAGTAACCGCCGTGAGCCGACGCGATACGAGCGATCAGTTCGGTCAGAATAACGGTCTTACCGAGACCGGCGCCGCCGAACAGGCCCGCTTTACCACCGCGAACGAACGGGGTCAGCAGGTCGATCACCTTAATACCGGTTTCAAACACCTCGGTGCTGGTCGACAGTTCGGCGACCGGCGGAGCAGGGCGGTGAATCGGCAGATAGTCGTCCGCTTCGACCGGGCCGCGACCGTCGATCGTGTCGCCCAGCACGTTGAAGACGCGTCCCAAGGTCGCTTTGCCGACCGGAACCGAAACCGGCTTGCCGAGGTCGACGCAGTCTTGCCCTCGCATCATCCCTTCGGTGCTGCCGAGCGCGACGCAGCGAACGCGACCGCCGCCCAGGTGCTGTTGCACTTCGCCGGTCAGGTTGAGGGTCACTCCTTTCTGCTCGCTGCTGATCTTCACGGCGTTGTAAATCGCCGGCAGGCTCGATTCAGGGAATTCAGCGTCGAAGGTAGAGCCGATCACCTGGGTAACGCGGCCGACATTTTGACCCGGTTCGATTGCAGTCGCCATATCGCTGTCTTTTGCTTGTTAGTTGCGGTTGCAGTTATCACGACGTCATGAGGCTTCAACTTAGTTGTTGAGCGCTTCGACGCCGCCGATGATTTCCATGATTTCGTTGGTAATCCGACCCTGGCGGGCGCGGTTGTATTCTCGCGACAGTTGCTTGATCAAGTCCGACGCGTTTTCGGTCGCCGACTTCATCGCCACCATGCGGGCGATCTGTTCGCTGACCGCGGCGTCGAGGAAGCACTTGAACAACTTCACCTTGAAGCTGGTCGGCACGACCTCTTCCAAGATGCTCTCGGCCGACGGCATAAACTCGTACATCGATTCGCCGGTCGCCTCTTCTTCGCCGGCGCCTTCCAGCGAGCTGAGCGGCAACAGCGTTTCGATCACTGGGATCTGCTTGCTGCTGGAGATGAACTTGGTGTAGGAGACGTCCAGCCGATCAAGCTTGCCGGAGACGTACTCTTGCAAGTATCGGTTGGCGATCACTTCCACTTCTTCGTAGCGCGGCTTGTCTTCAAAATGCGTGAAGGTCTCGTCCGCTTCCAACTTCCGCTGCGAGCGGAACAGGCCGATCCCCTTCTTGCCGGCAATCTCCAAGCGAAGATTGCCATACTCTTTTTTCAGGTCGATGACGTGCGGAAAGGTGGCCCGGCAGAGACCGCCGTTATAGCCGCCGCACAAACCGCGATTGGAGGTCAGCACGAGCAGCGTCGCGTTGTCGTGCGATGCGTGTTGCTCCAGCAGCGGATGTGTAAAGTCCAGGCTCGACGACGTCAGGTCCTTCACAATCTGCGTGATGCGATCGGTGTAGGCGGTCGCCGCCGCGGCACGATCCATCGCCTGCTTGTATCGCGCAGTCGCGATCAATTCCATCGTCCGAGTAATCTTGCGAATGTTGCGGACCGACTTGCGGCGTTTATCGAGTGCTCGTGGGTTAGCCATATCGCTTCTATTTCGTCAGCAGGCTCGTTCGGAAGTGTCCCAGGGATACGTGCGGGAAGCTTAGATATCTTCCTGCTTGGTCGGCACGAAGGTCGACTGGAACGACGCGATCGCCGCTTCAATTCCTTCAGTGACTTCCGAAGTCAGGTCTTTCGCTTCCGCCAGCTTGTCCCACAGGTCGTTATGCTTGGCGTGGATGAAGTCGAGGAACTCTCGCTCCCAGCGGAGGACGTCGACGGTCGGAATTTCGTCCAAGTGACCGCGGGTACCAGCATAGATGCTGAAGACCTGGTCAATGACGTTCATCGGGGCGTACTGGCCTTGCTTCAGCAACTCGACCATGCGGTAACCGCGATCCAGACGAGCCTGGGTGTCGGGATCCAGTTCGGTACCGAGCTGGGCGAACGCTTCCAGTTCGCGGAACGCGGCCAGGTCCAAGCGGAGACCGCCGGCGACCTTCTTCATCGCTTTGATCTGAGCGTTACCGCCGACGCGCGACACCGAAATACCAGCGTTCATGGCCGGACGTTGACCGGCGAAGAACAAGTCAGGCTGCAGATAGATCTGACCGTCCGTAATCGAGATCACGTTGGTCGGAATGTAGGCCGACACTTCGCCTTCGAGCGTCTCGATGATCGGCAGCGAGGTCAGCGACCCGGCGCCCAACTCATCGCTCAGCTTCGACGAACGTTCCAGCAAGCGACTGTGGCAGTAGAACACGTCGCCCGGGTAGGCTTCGCGGCCCGGCGGACGTCGCATCAGTAGCGACAGTTCGCGGTAGGCCGACGCTTGCTTCGACAAGTCGTCATAGACGATCAAAGCGTGTTGGCTGTTGAACATGAAGTACTCGGCCATTGCGGTGCCGGAGTACGGAGCGATGTACTGTAGCGGCGCCGGGGCGCTGGCGCCGGCGACGATGACGGTGGTGTATTCCATCGCGCCATGCTGACGCAAGATTTCGACCACCGCGGCGACCGACGAGTCTTTCTGGCCGACTGCGACGTAGAAGCACTTCACGCCGGTGTTTTTCTGATTCAGGATCGCATCGATGGCGATGGCAGTCTTACCGGTCTTGCGGTCGCCAATGATCAGTTCGCGTTGACCGCGACCGATCGGCGTCATCGCGTCGACCGCTTTAATGCCGGTCTGCATCGGCTCGGTGACCGGCTTACGCTCCGACACGCCAGGCGCCAGGAATTCGACCGGCCGGCTGTCGCCGGTTTGAATCGGGCCCATGCCGTCGAGCGGGTTACCGAGCGGATCGACCACGCGGCCCAAGACCGCTTCGCCGACCGGCGTCGACAACAGCTTGCCGAGCGCCTTGACCTCGTCTCCCTCTTTAATCGAGAGGTAGTCGCCGAGGATGATCACACCGACGCTGTTTTCTTCCAGGTTGAACGCCAGGCCGGTGATGCCGCCGGGGAACTCGACCATTTCGCCGGCCATGATTCCGGACAGGCCGTAGACCCGAGCGATACCGTCGCCCACTTCCAGCACCGTACCGACTTCGCGGATGTCGATATGCGATTCGTACTGCTGGATCTCTTGCTGGATGATCGAGGCGATCTCGTCCGCGTTAAATTTCATGGAACTACCGTTTAGTTTCGAAGGCGTCTATTTCTTAGTTGGCGAATATATAAATGGAACGTTTACGCTTAGGCGGGAGCCGTAAACCGATCCAAAGCGTCTTTCGCCTGCTGCGCCGCAGCTTCCAGCGTTTGACGACGAATGTTTTCCAGTTGGTTGGCCACGCTGCCGTCGATGACCGTGTCGCCGACGCGAATGACCAGTCCGCCGATCAGCGCCGGATTGACCGTAGCCAAAACTTCCACTTCCTTGCCAAGCGTTTCCTGCAAGCGAGCGGTGACTGATTGAAGCGACTGTTCGCTCAGCGGCTGGGCTGAGGTCACCTTCACGTCAACGCGTCCACGCTTTTCGCCCACCAGTTGGCGGAACGCCCGCTGGATCTCCCGGATGCAGTAGAGTCGATTGTGATTCGACAGCACCTTCAGGAAGGTGAGCAGCGTCGGGTTCATCCTGCCCGTAAACGCCTTGTCGAGGATCACGATTCGCTCATCATGCGAAATCCGCGGCGAGATCACCGCGTTGGCGAGCGCCGGATGCTCGAGCACGTCGTGCACGAGCGAGGCGAGTTCCGCCACGATCTCGTCGAGCGATCCGGCCGCCTCGGCGGCGCCGTAAAGCGCTTTCGCATAGATCGTGCCGACCCGTTCGCTACCGAGGTCGAATCGTGGATGTTGGCTGGTCTCGGCCATCGAGCTTGCGCTTTCCGCTTAGTTGCTGCTCGGCAGTTTCGCGAGCGTGTCGTTAATCAGGTTCTGGTGATCTTCCGGCGTCAGTTGCCGCCGAGTGATCTTGCCGGCCAGGTCGACCGCCAGGTTAACGCTCTTCTGCGTCAGTTCGGAGATCGCCTGCGATTTGGCGGCTTCGATTTCTTGCTGGGCCCGTTGGCGTTCGGCGTTGCCGGCCGCTTGGGCGTCAGCCAGAATCTGCTGCCGCTTCTCTTCCGCGTCTTTCATCATCTGATCGCGCGACTTCTGGATTTCCTGCTGGGCGTCGGCCAACTTGCGGTTGTACTCGGCCAGCTTCGCTTCCGCGTCGGCGAACATCTTTTGCGCCTCGGCCAACTTGCCGTCCATCGCCGCTTCGCGGCTATCGAGGGCGGCGACGATCGGCTTCCAAGCGAAGATCGTCAACAAGGCGGCCAGGCCAATGAAGATGAAGAAGTTGAAGGTCGCCAGGTCGAACGACAACGCTTCCGGGTTGTGAAGTCCCGGGGCAGGGTCGTTGTGCGACAAGTCATTCGGATTCTCTTCATGACCCTCGGCGCCATGCTGTAGGATATGCTCTTCCGCATTGACGATATTTTCGATCCCCTTCTCCACCTCATTTTCAAAGGCTTCCACCTTAGCTTGGATGGGGTTCTCCGCTTTCGGCTTCTCTTCTTCTTGGGCGAAGAGAGAAGTGGAGCAGACCAACAAAGCGACGGCCGTTAAGGCGAACAAAAAATGCTTGCAGCGCATGGTTCTTCGAACCTGTCGAAAATGCGAAAGTGGCGACGAGGGACGCAAGAGCGTCAACTTAGCTCATGCAAAGGAACAACGCAAAGAACGTGAAACCTTCGATAAGAGCAGCCGCGATGATCATCGCGGTTTGGATGTTACCGGCGACTTCCGGTTGACGAGCCATCCCTTCGAGGGCGCTGCCGGCCAACTTACCGATGCCGTACGAGGCGCCGATGACGGTCAGACCAATACCGAAGTAGCGGGTCAGGTCGATCATGACGTGGGGGGCGTCCCCTTCGGCGGCCATCGCCGGAGCGGCGCAGATCAGGATAGCGGCAAAGCTGTACAAGCAAAGCTTAGCGATTTTGGACACGGACTCTATCTCCTCAACCAATAGGTGAAAACGGTGTATTCGCAGGCAATCGACTTAGTGATGGTGGGTCGAAGCGCCGATGAACAACGAAGACAAAAAGGTAAAAATGTACGCCTGCAAAAATGCGACGAACAGTTCCAAGCAACTGAATAGGACCGCGGCGCCGACAATCACCGGCAAGGCGACGACCAGGCTCCAGCCCGACATGTCGACGCCCAGGGCGACGATGCCTAGCAGCACCAAGTGACCGGCGACCATATTCGCCAAGAGACGAACGCCGAGCACCGCATGCTTGATGAACAAGCCCATCAGTTCGATGACGAACAGCATGCACTTGATCGGAATGCCGATCAAAAGCGGCAGGTCCATGTGAGGTACGAGATTGAGCCACACGCCGACCGGGCCAAATTTCAGGGCGCCGGCGCCAATGCCAATTACCAGCGTGGCGAAGGCGAGCGACAGCGTAACGCTAAACGACGCGGTCGGAGCTCCCAGCCAGGGTATCATCCCCAGCAAGTTGCAGCCGAGCACGAAGAAAAACATCGTCAGCAACACCGGTACGAATTTGTCAGCGCCATGTCCGATTCCCGGTCGAATCACCTGATCGCGGAGATAGCAGACGAACGCGTCGATCATGTGCGTGAAGCGTCCCTTGGGGACGACGTTTCGCTTGAGTCGGCCGGCGAACCAGGTGAAGACCACCAGCATCAGCAGGGCGATGAAGAATTCCAGCACCATGAAGCGAGAGATGCAGAACCCCGAATCTTTTTGATACAGGTTGCGCAACTCGCCAAAGGGTTGCGGAATGATGATCTTGCCGGAGAGGACTTTGTTGTAAGCTTCAATCTTATCGGGCGACCATGGCTTGGCGGTCTCGCGATACTCCTGGACGCTGACCAGCTTCTGGGCTTCGGGCCAGCTTTCGGCCCACGGATTTACGAGCTGGCCTTCGTCGTTTTTCTCTGCGGCCAAGACTTGCAAGTAGCGGCGAACCGGCTTGCCATGGTTGCCAGGCTCATGTTGCCAATGCTCCCAATCGTGCAGGAAATCCTCTTCGCTCGGCGTCCCATTGTTTTGTTCGGCGAGCTGCTTAAAAACGAGCTTCGCTTCCCACAGTTGAAAGTCAGGGTCAAGCCGGATCCAGACCTTCGGAAAGTCCGCAATCGACTCTCGGTGAGACGGCGCAAGGCGCGCTGGGACCTCGAAGTAGTAGCTGTCCTTGATGTGCAGGATTGGATCAGACATCGGAGTTTAGGAAGCCTTCGAAACGTTCGCGGCGGATTGAAGAAGACGTGCGGCCAAGACTGTTTCGACCAGAAGCGTCAGCAGGTAATAGACCATAATCATCCCGAATACGCCGGCTTCTGCAAGCGGGCCTTCGGACTGTTTTAAAAACGCGCCAATCGCCAACGGGATGCCTGTGCGAAGGGCGATTCCGGCCATCGCCGCATGGAGTCCATACGGCGTTTGTTTGGACATCACGACGAGCGTCAGCGCGCCGATCGAACTGCCCCAACAGAGGAACGCGGCGAATAGGACGGCTTGGATGCCGACGGCGCCATGTTGAGTTTGCGCGTACCAAGCGAGCAGCGGAGTCGGCAAGGCGACGGCGATCGTCAAGGCGATCGCGGGACGCCATAGCTGCTGTAGCGATGGTGGTGATTTCGGCGCGTTGTCCGCAGGTTCCGTGTTCACGGCGACGACAGTTGTATTGGTGCGAAAGGAAGAGGGGCTTGGTCGCGACGGGGCCGCGTCTACTCGTCAGGTTTGTTTCGTTGCCGCTGATCCGCTTTGGAGAACTGCAGCAAGTGGTAAATGGCGAGCGTTATTCCTAATGCAAGCCCCAGAATGACCAGGCCGCGGATGCCGAACTTCTCGTCCAACCAATGGCCAACTAGCCCTGGAGCGATCATCTCTATACATACTGCGAAGATCCGGCCTACCCACTCGTAGGCGATCGCCATCGGAGGTCGATCGTCAGTAGGTTGGTCGCTCACGAGGTTCCCTTGTCGCTACCTATAGCCGCGTCAATGAAAAAGTGAGGCATCATCGCAGAATTGCGACTCAATGTAGAGGAAGGGGTGGGGGTGGTCAATGAGCTGGCGGCGAGATCGTGCAAAAATTCACGAACTTTTTCGTCCGCCGTAATTTATTGCCGTGAAAAGAGTTGCAATTCTCCTGGCAAGTCTGGGATTTGCTGCGGAGGGGCCGCGTGAGAATAGCTAGCTTTTATAAAGGTTCCCCTTTGTCGGCCATCTGGGGGAGTTTTTGATTGCGTTGAAGCCGCAAATTCGATAGACTGGTTCTTGGAGATGACTATTGTTAATACCTCTGAGTGGGTGTAGGAAGTTACCTCGGTTAGGTTGGTTTTTGGGCCCTGCCAAGAGGCTGGCCAGTATCCCTAATTCCCTAAACCTCCGAGTCCCATCAACGGATCTGATCCTCGCCACGACCAGCGGTCCTACCTACAAGACGCGCAAGCGAGTCTCTCTACGGACAAACAGAGAAGTTGCTCCCCAAGGTAAAGGTTGCGTAGCCGTTAAATCTCAAGACCCTTGGATTTACGTAAACGCGGCCGCTGCACTCCTTTTCGTGAACTGAACCGACGCCGAACGTTGCCCAATCAAACGGAATTGGGGCAATGCGGTTCAAGACATTTCTTTCACGGACGAAATAACCGGGACAAACCAATCCGCACCAAGCGTGCATAACAGCGGCAGAAGTGCGCCGCTCGCTTGGTCGGGCCGACGTGTGGAGGACTAGTCTGTTGATTACCGCAGCGTCTCTTAAAGAGTATACCGCGAAAGATCTTGCTCAAATGGCGAAGAGCCGTGGAGTAAGCGGCTGGCATTCGATGCGAAAAGATGAGCTTGTCAAAGCGATCTTGAAGCTCAATCGAACCCAAACGGGCCGCAAGACCTCAACTGCCGCCAGGGCGAGCAAGGGAGCAGCCGCAACGACCAAATCCAATGGCGTCAAGCGAAGCCGTTCGGCCGCTTCGCCAAAGCCGGCTTCCGCCAAGAACGGCGCCGCACGGGTCGAGAAATCGAATCCCAAGGTCGTACGCGAAATCCAGGATGCACACCAGCGACGAGAGCAACTCAAAGATATTTCGCATACCGATCACGAAGCGGGCCAAGATCGCGTTGTGCTGATGGTTCGTGATTCTTTCTGGCTGCACGCCTACTGGGAAATTTCGCGCAAGTCGATCCAGCGGGCCAAAGCCGCGCTGGCCGAACATTGGCACACCGCTCGTCCCGTGTTGCGGTTGATGGAAGTCGATGGCGGCGCCGCGGAGCGGGTCGTGCGCCAGATCGATATCCATGGCGGCGTTCGCAATTGGTACATCGACGTCAACGATCCGCCGAAGAGCTTTCGCGCGATCATCGGCTACGTCTCGGCCTCGGGCAAGTTCCACGCCTTGTCGCGCAGCAACCTGGTCACGACGCCGGAGCCAGGCGCTTGCGACGATGTCGACGCTAACTGGAGCGACGTCGCCGAAAACGTCGATCGCATCTACGCCCTCAGCGGCGGTAATGACGACGAGAACGTCAGCCGCGAACTGAAGGAGTTGCTCGAAGAGCGCTTTAGCCGCCCGATCGGCGAACCGCTGGGCGCTCAGTTGGGCAAAGTGGCCGAGCGTCTGCATCGTCGACGCCCTGAGTTTGAGTTGGATGTCGATGTCGAGATGATCGTCTACGGTCGGACTCGCACCGGCGCCTACGTCACGCTCTCAGGCGACCCGGTGAAGGTCCACGAAGATGGCGCCTTCCTGGTGAAGATGAACCTGCCCGACAAGCGGCAGATCTTCCCGATTGTCGCCCGCAGCCACGATGGCTTGGAGCAACGCACCATCGCCTTGGCGATCGAGCGGAACACCAAGGTCATGGACCCGGTTTCGCACGACGGCAACGACTAAGCGAACCGCGTCTGACAGGGGGGGCTTCGAGCAGTCCTGTCGCCAGCGCGCCTCCTTGGCGGCATCACCGCGAAGAAACGCACGTTGGGCGAACACCAGCGAGTGGAAACATGACAGCCGGTGGACTTCAATAAGAAGTTCACCGGTTTTTTATCTCCCGCCTAGAAAGCCTCCCGATGCCTACTCGTCGTCAATTCATGGTTCAGTCTGCGGCCCTGACCGCTGGAGCGATGGGACTTTCCGCGATGTCGGCTCAAGCGGCCGAGCCAACCCCCAACGGCTTCAAGAAGGCTGTGAAGATCGGCATGGTTGGCGTGCCGGACTCGTTGGAAGAGAAGTTTCGCGTGTTGAAGGAGCTCGGTTACGACGGCGTCGAACTCAACTCGCCCGGCGGGCCTTCCGCGGATGTCGTCAAAGCGGCGATTGACGCCACTGGCTTGCCGGTGCATGGCGTTGTCGATTCGGTCCACTGGAACGACACCCTCTCAGACCCCAATCCAGAAGTCCGGGCCAAGGGCCTAGCTGGTCTGACGGAAGCGCTGCAAGCTTCCAAGGATTACGGCGGAACCAGCGTGCTGCTTGTGCCTGGCGTCGTCAAGGGAGAAGTCACCTACGACGAGTGCTGGGAACGTTCGATCGCCGAGATCCGCAAGGCGTTGCCGCTGGCTGAAAAATTGAACATCCAGATCCTGATGGAAAACGTCTGGAACAACTTCCTGACCGATCCCAACGAAACCGCTCGCTTCATCGATGAACTCGATTCGGAACTGGTCGGCGCCTACTTTGACGTCGGCAACACCGTCCGTTACTCGCCTCCGCACGAATGGGTGCCGATCCTTGGCAAGCGAATCAAAAAGCTCGACATCAAGGACTATGCCGCGAAGCCTGGTCCTGGTTTTGGCGCTCCGCTGATGGAGGGCGACGTTGACTGGCCGAAGGTCATGGACGAGTTGGAAAAGGTTGGCTACGTCGGTTGGGGAACCGCCGAAATCCAAGGAGGCGACAAAGAGCGTCTCACCTGGATCGCCGATCGCATGAACAAGATCTTCGCCAGCTAAGGCCGTTGCTTCCACTGGTGTTTGGCGCCATGCTCTTGCGGCGTCTTCGCCGGATGAGCATGTCCTTACCTGTGCAAAATCAACTCAAGCGGACGCCCTTCACGGCGTCCGTTTTTCATTGAATCCGTACTGCCGCCAAGTCGACAAACCCGTTCAAGTTGCCAGAGCGAAACCCTTCCAGGTCCAACGTCACCGCGCGAAAACCCAGCTCGCGCAGCTTGCTCGCCAGATCACTCCGGAGCGGCTCGCTCGCCAGCTCCGCGATCCGATCCGGCGTCACTTCAATCCGGGCAATGTCGCCGCGGTGGTAGCGGACGCGAAACTCGCGCAGGCCATTCGCTCGCAGGTACGCTTCCGCCGCTTCGATCATCGCCAGTCGCTCCGGCGTCGCCTCTTCGCCATAGGCGATCCGGCTGGCTAGGCACGGCGACGCCGGTTTGTCGTGAACCGAAAGGTTCCAGTGCTTGGCCAATGCGCGCACGTCCGCTTTGGTTCGCCCGCACTCGATCAGCGGCGAGCGAACCTCATGATTCTTGGCGGCGATCATGCCGGGGCGATGGTCGCCTTGGTCGTCGACGTTGGCGCCGTTCAAGATTAGCGGCGCATCGATCTTGCCGACCAGCAGCTCAATCTGCGAGTAAAGTTCCGTCTTGCAGTGGAAGCAACGATCGGGCGCGTTCTGCACATAGAGCGGGTTCGTCGTTTCCTGCGTCTCGACGATCTCATGGCGAATGCCAATCTCGGCCGCTACCCGCTTCGCCTCTTCGATCTCGCTGCGGGGAACGCTCGGGCTGCTGGCCGTCACGGCGACCGCGTCATCGCCCAAGGCGAGCAGCGCCGCCTTCGCCACCACGGCGCTATCGACGCCGCCCGAGAAGGCGACCGCGCAGCGCTCAAGCAGCGCGATGTGGTTGACCAGTTGTTCCGCTTTGTCGACGGTGTTCACGCTCGTTCAATTCGAAAGGTGGAAAGCCAGCAGTGGCACACGTGGGATAGCTCTTTAATTGTATGCTTTGATCGGCCCAGGCACAGAAAGAGCCCGCCTGATTCTCGGGCGAGCTCCTTCGCTTTTCGTCTTGGCTGACCTGGTCGCTTAGGCGCCGTACTTGCCCAAGCGGCCGGCGTTGGCCATCGCCAGCGTCATCAGGTACTGCGCTTCAAACTGGCCCAGGCCGCCGGTCAGCGTCGTCTTTTCGCCAAAGCTGGTGTGCCCGTCGTAGCGGCAGCAGTCCGACACCAGCAGCGTCGGCACTGGGTGCCAACTGTGGCTGGCCAAAAACGACGGCGTGCTGTGGTCGCCGGTCACGATCGTGACGGTCGGCTTCAGGGCGTTGATCCGCGGCACCTGGGCGTCGAACTCTTCGGTCCGCTGCACCTTCAGGTCGAAGTTGCCATCTTCGCCGCTCGAGTCGGTGTATTTGAAGTGGACGAAGAAGAAGTCGTATTCTTCCCAATGCTTTTCCAGCAGGTCAATCTCTTCTTCCAGCGTTTGCGGCTCGCCGATGATGTCCATGCCGACCAGGCTGGCCAGACCTTTGTACATCGGATAAACGGCGATCGCGGCCGCCTTCAGGCCGTACACTTCTTCAAACGACGGGATGCTCGGCTTGGCCGAGAAACCCCGCATCGTCAGCGAGTTCGCTTTCTTCTCGCCCGCCAACAACTTGCTCGCCTGGTTGAAGAACTCGAGCGCCACCTTGGCCGTCTTTTCGCTGCCGGCGTCGGTCGCCTTTGGGTCGAGCGGCTTCACGCCGGTCGCTTGCGGGTCGGTGTCATGAACGTCGCCACCCAGACCTTCGCCGCGGAACAGCACAACGAAGCGGTGCTCTTTGACCGGCTCGACGATGATCTCGATGCCGTCGATCTTTACTTCCCGCAGCTTGATCGCCAGCGGAGCGCTTTCTTCGGTCGGGATACGGCCGGCGCGACGATCGGTGATCAAACCGTCGCTATCAACCGTGCAGAAGTTGCAGCGGACCGCGACGTCCCCTTCCTGCATGATCAGCCCAATGCCGGTCGCTTCCAGGGCGCCGCGGCCGATCAGGTACTTCAGCGGGTCATAGCCAAACAGCCCCAAGTGGCCCGGGCCGCTGCCCGGGGCGATGCCCGGCTTCACCGGAATGCTGCCCCCTTGCACGCCGCGAGCCGCCAACGCGTCCAGATTCGGCGTCTTGGCCGCTTCCAATTCGGTCGGTCCGCCCGGCTCTTTGGGCAGGCCGCCCAGCCCATCGCCGACATACATGACGATCTTCGAGTCGTTTTTGGCTTTCAGACTGCGAACGAGTTCAATTTGGTCCATGAGGCGGTCTTTCGGTCGGCGATTGTGGGAGGCTACGGAGTGTTAAGGAATCTTCGCCGCCCAGGCGGTCAGGAAAAACCACCGGCGACAGCGCTGATTATCGACTTTTCCGCGGCGATCACAACCGGGCACGACAGCCATGGAAGGGAGAAATAGGGACCTTACGGGGTTGGAAACCGGAAATACCGCCGGAGCAGTTGCCGCCGCCGCGACCGGACCGGACTGTTTTACGAAAATGGCGAAGGTCGAAGCCCGAATGTCGAATCAAGCACGAAGTCCCGAAGGACGAACCGGGAAACTGGACCGTCGCCCCCGTTTTTTCCTCCACTGCCAACCCATCCACGCCCGTTGATTTCCACTGGACTCGCCCGCGAATTTTTTTCGCATGCCTAGCGCCACGCTCTTATCGCGTCTTCGCGCGATTGAAGCATGTCTTCGAGCCGCCGGACTGGACCACCGCGCGCCATTTTTTTACCACCACCGCCGAACCACCAAAAACAGACCCGCATTGCTCTAACCCAAGCCCGTTCCAAACGATACGGCAAACCCAGAAAGCTGCTTAGCCGACTGGACCGCCGATTCGACTTTTCTCGCAGGACGACTGGACCGGACCGCGACGTTTTTTTCGCGCGTCGTCCTGTTGGCGACCCCATTCCCTCGGCTTGCGCACTCAAACCTGCTTGGCGCCACCTATAGGAAGTCCCCTGTCAAGGCAGACCCTCTCCGGGCCTTCGCCCTTCTTTCTTTTTTGCAGGGGAAGGGGCTTGTAGGTTAACGGTTGATCTTGGGACGCTGCTGGTTCGGTTGA
>NZ_SJPF01000001.1:1770206-1771431 GCF_007859755.1 Blastopirellula retiformator
TGTATCAAACGCGATAAAATAGGCCACGGCCGGGCTCCTTGTTGGAAGGCATCGAGACGTTGAACATCTTCAAATGCTAACCCACATTGAGCCCCGGCTTCCTATATCTTCATGCTCTTATCGCGTCGCACGCGAGCTCGAAGCATGTCTTCGAGCCGCCAAACTGGACCACTGAATCATTTTCTCGCAGGACGACTGGACTGGACCGCAACGTTTTTTTCACGCGTCCTCTTGTTGGCGACCCCATTCCCTCGACTTGCGCACTCTCGCCTACGATTGGCGATCGATCCAATGGGAACCGGACTGGACCGTTTCCAATTTTTGGTCCCCGCCAATCGGCCGGCATCAATCTCGGCACAAACGGCAAACGACAACACGGTTCGCGCGTTAACGAATCCGTAATTTCACGCCGCGTCTGCGATCAACGCCCGGCGCTTCAAACGCCACGCGGAAGTCGACCACGAATGCGTGCGCTTTGTCAAGCGAAACGATTGAGCCCGCGTGCCACGGAACTAGTGGTTCGCCAAAGCCAAGCTTTCGGATGCTAGCGTTTTGCAAATTGTTTGTTCCGCAGAACTTGCGGAAACAACAACCCGAATTTTTGAGCGTGACGCAGCACTAGGAGCCGTGTCTTCTGCCATCCGATCGCTGCTTCGCGTCATTCGCTTCCCTGCCTTCTCCCGATCGCCGATGGCCAATCCCCTTGGTTGCGTCGTTTCAGGCGGGCTAAGCATCCAGATCAAAAAGACCCAGCCGGGCAGGGAGAGCTCCGGCCACAGCCAAAAATTGACCGCGGCGGCAAATTGAAAATCGTGGGTAGGATTGGGATCGGCGCCATAAAAGAGGGTGATCAATCCAACAACGTGCAACAGCACGACTGCGCTGAACAGACGCACAAACGACCGACATGCCAGCGCGGCCGTTTCGACCATGACAAAGAAAAAGATCAGCCGTCGGTCGTTGATCGCGAACGCGGCGACTCGCTCGTAGGAGCCGACGACCAACCAGGCGAAGCAATGGCTGCCGAACATCCGCAGGCACACAAGAAAGTCCCAGCGATAGGTGGTGATGGCATTGTCTAACTTCGGCGGCTTCAAGCACGGCGATCGCACCATAAATCACGTCCCCAGCAACACTTCCAGCAGATAGGCGTCGTTCCGCCCCGCTTTTAGCCGCTTGTTCTTCACGCCCACCTTGGCCGTTTTGTTGTTCTTCAAGAGGCTCA
>NZ_SJPF01000001.1:1774111-1774383 GCF_007859755.1 Blastopirellula retiformator
CGATTAGTCAGGTGCTCGAAAGGGATGCGTTGTTGGAGTCAAGGGATGTGGAGTATTTAGGAACAATTGAGCTTGATCCAAATCTTGACCGTGATGACATTCTGGATTTGCTTCCTTCACATACATTGTACCAGCCGGCATCAGACCACGGCGATCGCACCATAAATCACGTCGCCAGCAACACTTCCAGCAGATAGGCGTCGTTCCGCCCCGCTTTTAGCCGCTTGTTCTTCACGCCCACCTTGGCCGTTTTGTTGTTCTTCAAGAGGCTC